>DATLVT010000945.1:0-2698 GCA_035577105.1 Polyangia bacterium | reverse complement strand
CCGAACCGCTTGGGGTCGGCGTGGAAATATTCGCCGCCGGTCTTCTCGGCGATCTGGCGCAGCGTCGCCTCGCCCAGGCGCGACGTCACGTACTTGCCGTCCTGATCCTTGACGTAACCGGTGATGGTCCCCTTGTCGTCGAACTCCGGGATCAGCTCGCCCGACCGCGACCCGATCCCGACGGTGAACACCTTGACCCCTAGCTTGGACGCCTGATCGGCCACCTCCAGCGGTTCGCTGTCCGTGTCTTCCCCGTCGGTCAGCAGCAGGATCACCTGGGCGCGCGTCGGTCCGCCCCCGGCCCGCAACCGGGTCAGCAGATCCAGCCCCGACCGCATGGCCCGTCCGATGGCGGTACCGCCCACCGGCATGTCCCACGGTCCCATGTCGCGCCAGAACAGCTTGACCGCCGCATAGTCCGTCGTCGGCGGATAGGTCAGCGTCTCGCCGGCGAAGGCGACCAGGCCGATCCGATCGCCACCCAGCTTGTCCATCAGGCGCTCCAGCTCGCGCTTGGCCCGCTCCAGCCGCGACGGGTAGACGTCCTTGGCCAGCATGGAGCGCGAAAAATCCAGGGCCACGATCAGATCCAGCCCCGGTTGCTTGGTCAGCTTGGCGCGCCCGCCGGCTTGTGGCCGCGCCAGCGCCAGCGCCAGCAGCGCCAGGGCCAGCACCACCTCGGCGGCGCGCAGCACCCGCCGCGCCGTCGACACCGACGAGGCCATCTTGCGAATCAGCGGCACGTCGCCCAGGCGGGCCAGCAACCGCCGTCGCTGCGCGAAGGACAGCGCATAGCCCAGCACGGCGGCCGGCACCAACAGCAGCAACCAGAGCAGGTGCGGGTTGGCCAGCCTCATGTCAGGGCAACCGCCGAAAGCGCGTCAGGCGCAGGGTGATCTCCAGGACCAGCAGCGCGAACCCCACCAGCAGGAACCGCTGGTACAGCTCGGCGTAAAGAACGCCGCGGTCCTTGATGCGTGATTTCTCCAGATCCTCGAGGATGTTCTGGAACCGCTGGGCCAGGGCCGCGGTGTCGGTGGCCAGGTAGGGCGTCCCACCGGTGATGGTGGCGATCTGTTCCAGCAGCTTGGGATTGACCGGCTGGCGCGGCTTCATCTGCTGCATCATCGATTTCGCCGACGCCGGATCGTCGGCGCCCGTGTCGTTGTCGCCGGCCAGGATGGTGTAGATCTTCACGCCCAGCGTCTGGGCGTACTGCGCGGCCTGCGGCGGCGAGATGTTGCCGGCGTTGTTGTCGCCGTCGGTCAGCAGGATGATGACCTTGGACTTGGCGTCGGAATGCCGCAGGCGATTCAAGGCCACGCCGATGCCGTTGCCGATGGCGGTGCCCCGGCCGTCGATGATGCCGACGTGCAGCTCGGCCAGCATGCGCAGGAACGTCCCGTGATCCAGGGTCAGCGGGATGTGCGTGTACGCCTCGCGCGCGAAGACCACCAGGCCGATGCGGTCAGACGGCCGCCGGCGCACGAACTGATCGATGACCGCCTTGGCGGCGTCCATGCGGTTGGGCGCCAGGTCGGTCTCCTCCATCGATCCCGACAGGTCCAGGGCGATGACGATGTCGATCCCTTCCAGCTCCAGCTCGTCGTCGATGCGCGAGGTCTGCGGGCGGGCCAGGGCCACGCCCACCAGCACCACCGAGGCCAGCCGCAGCACCAGAGGCAGATCCTTCAGCCGGGCCACCATGCCCATGCGCCGCGCCCCCAGTTCGGAGGCGCGCGCGTGGGTGAGGACCGCGTTGCGCACGGGCGCCCGCCGGATCCCCGCCCACAAGACCAGCGCCACGGCGATGGGAATCATCGCCAGGGCCCCGGGGTGAGCGAACCGGAAACCGTCGGCGCCGCGCAACACCCACAGGTACGCCACCGCCAGCGGCACGAACACCAGCGCGATCAGCCGGTACGGGATGCGTCCGCTGCCGTTGCCGTTGCCATCGCCGCTGTTGTTGCCAGCGCTGTTCCTGTTCGTGGTCCCGCTCTTATCCACGGGCAGCCTCCCGTTGCGTCGGCGGCGGCGCAGCGCCCTGCGGGCCCGGCGTGGGATCCACCGGCCGCGGCCGTGTCGACGTGACGATGCGGATGGCCGTCTCCAGCGCGCCGCGCGCCTCGGCGGCGCTGGGGGAGATCTTGGCGAACTTGACCAGATCAGCCGCCGACAGCCAGCCCTCGATCTCGCCCATGACCAGCTCGCGCGGGACCCGGCGGCCCAGCTCCGCCATCAGCTCGTCGGTGGTCAGCTCCAGCGAATCAAAGCCAAACCGTGCGCCCAGGTAATCGCGAATCACCTCGGAGACGGAGAAATAGAAGGGCCGATTGTCGGCGTTCTCCAGAAACCCATAGGCGCCCAGGCGATCCAGCCGCTCCAGGGCGATCTCGTGCGCCGGCCGCGGCGGCGGACCGGGCCGCACGCCCGCTCGCGCCCGCAGGCGGCGGATGATCAGCCAGGTCGCCAGGGCGCCCAGCGCCGCCGCCAGCAGTCCCGCGGCGATGTACGCCAGCAGGAGATCCTGCTGCATCACCACCACCGGCGGCGCGTTGTCTTTCGCGGCCGGCTCGGGCTCGTTGGCGATCAGGCTGGCGATCTTCACCGGCACCGGCTCGGTCCTGGTGGTGCGCACGTCGCCGCCCTTGCCCAGATAGGTCACCTCGACGGCGGGCAGCTGCGCCGGGCCGGCTTC
>DATLVT010000944.1:0-14661 GCA_035577105.1 Polyangia bacterium | reverse complement strand
AGTGGTAGTGCCTCCAGCAGCGACTGCGTTGCACAAATGGCCAGCGCGGCAAGTCTGGTTGGTCGTGCTGGTTCCGCCGTAGCTGGTCATGCAGTCGCCCATGCTGGAGTAGTGCATTGCGCCTGTGAATGTACAGGAGGTCGCGTACTCCTTGCAGAAGTCAGACGCCGAGATGCCGGCCAGCATGCCGTTACCCGTATAAGCAGCGCAGATATTCGCTGCCGTCTCGGCCCCGGTTTCGTGGGCCGTTTCAGTCGCCGTCTCGGTCGCGGTCTCCATCGTCGACATGTCGGCCGGTGCATCGACGACCGTGCCGCCGGTGCCAGCGCCGCCGGTGCCCGCGCCGCCGGTGCCAGCGCCGCCGGTGCCAGCGCCACCCGTGCCAGCGCCGCCGGTGCCAGCGCCACCCGTGCCAGCGCCGCCGGTGCCGGACTTGCCGCCGCTGCCGCCGTCGGACGAACTGCTGCTGCTGCTGCAGGCGCCGAGCGCCGTGATTGAGAGAGCGAGGAAGGGAATGACAAGCTTCTTAAACATCAGTATCTCCTTGGTTTAGGTCGGATTATGCCGACGATAACGCGTCGCAATTTTGTCGCACAATAGCCCATAACAAAACGAAAGCAAAGGTTCCGCGCGGGCGGTCCGGTCGACGCTATCCGGACTTACTGATTTTCGCGGTTCCGGTTTTGTCGCCCGCCAGGCCCAGGTGCATCGAACGAGCGGCTTCAAACCTGGCTGAGACGTCCTCCCAGTTCCACAGGTTGAAGACCGACTGGAAGAATGGCTTCTTGTCGGGGCCGTACTGCAGGTAATAGGCGTGCTCCCAGGCATCCAGTACCAGTAATGGGGTGCCGCCCTGCGTGACTTCAGACTGGTGGTCGTGAATCTGCACGGTTATCAGGCGCTGGCTCAGCGGTTCCCAGGTGAGGGCTGCCCAGCCCGAACCGCTGGTCGTCATCGCCGCTTCGATCAGCTGCGCCTTGAAATGGTCGAAATTGCCAAAGGCGCCGTCGATGGCCGTCGCCAGGGGCCCGCTGGGCTGGCCACCGCGCTTGGGGGCCAGGTTCTTCCAGAAGATCGAGTGCAGGACGTGCCCTGACAGGTTGAACTGCAGCGTCCTCTGCAGGGCGGCGATCCGGCTGTAATCATTCTTCTCGCGGGCCTCCCGGAGAGCCTCGCTGGCGTCATTGGCCCCCTTCACGTACGCCGCGTGATGCTTGTCATGGTGCAGTTCCATGATGCGGCCAGAGATATGAGGCTCCAACGCGCCGTAGTCGTAGTCGAGATCGGGCAACGTGTACTTTTCCATGGCGAGCCCAATATGGTTCGCTGTAGGTAAAGGACAAGGGTCGATCTTGGGCTGGGGCTGGCAGGCCCTCTCTCAGGGCCGCGCCTTCAGCGATTGCGCGTGTTGATGGTCAGGCGTTCGCGGACCAATCGCTTGCGCACGACGGCGGCGGCCCGCCTGGCGATGATCTCGGCGCTGGGCTTGCGGCCGCGCAGCGGCTCCTGCTCGCTGTGATGTTCCACGAAGTCCCCCGGCTGACAGCCGAGCTCGAAGATCGTCACCTCGCGCTTGCCGCGGTCGCCAAGGCGCAGCGGCACGACCGCGGCCCCGATCCCGGCGCCGACATAAACGGCCCCTTCCGGTTCTGGCTTGCCGTTCTGCCCGCTCTTGCCGTTGGTCGATCCGCCGACGCCGTTGCCGTGCTTGCCGGGATTGCCGCGGTTATCGTTGCGTGAGCCGTACAGGCCGTGCACGTAGCGATGCCCGGCGATCATGCCCACGGCCAGCTCGTGCAGGCGCGCAAGCGTGACCTGCCCGCCGTGCGTGTGCCCGGACAGCACCAGGGGGATGCCGTGCCGCCACAACCCATCCGCCTCCTCGGCGATGTGCGACAGGGCGATCGACGGCAGGTCGTGGCGCAATCCCTTGACCGCTTCGTCGCGACGGGCGTGTCCGGTATACGCATCGTCGAGACCCACCACCTGCAGGCGTTCGCCGCGCACGGTGACGATGGTGTTGCGGTTGCGCAGGACCTCGACGCCGCCCCGCTGCAGGGCCAGTCGCACCTCGTCGGCGCCCGACCAGTAATCGTGATTGCCCAGCACCGCGATGGTCGGCGCCTGAAATCCTCGCACCACCTCCGTCAGCTGGTCCAGGTACTGCTGGCTGTGGCAGACGAAATCGCCGGACAGCAGGATCAAGTCGGGCTTCTCGCCGTTGGCCAGCTCGACGGCGGCGCGCTGCACCTCCATCGGCGTGACGCGGCCGACGTGTTGATCGGTGATGTGGGCGATGCGCAGGTGGCTGATCTGATCGGCGTAGGCGACCGGTCCAGCGAAGCGTCGCAGCTTGATCCGATAGCGGTGCGAGGCCCGGGTCGGTCGCGACGAGGCATGGGCCTGTTTCGCTGCCATGCGGGCAGCGTGGGCGGCCACCTGATCAACTGTGGTTGGTGCGCGCGACACGAACAAGCCCAAGCTTACCGCGATGACGCCGGTGACGCATCATCGGTTTTTGGCTCCCACGTACGACGGTTCACCACCCCATCAGGGCTTCCCGGCGATGACGTCCAGGAATGCCTGGGCGGCGTGGCTCAGAGAGCGCGACCTGGCGTAGACCAGGCGCACCATGCGTTCGACGTGCAGCTCCTTGACCTTCACCTCGCGCAAGGTCTTGCTGTCCAGCTCTTGCCGCACGCACATGCGGGGCAGGAACGCGACGCCCTCGTTGCTCTGCACCAGCCGGCGGATGGTCTCCAGCGTGGGCATCTCGACATCCATGTTCAACGCGACCTTGTGGCGGCGAAACTCTCGCAGCACCAGCTCTCGATAGGGCGACAGGACGTTGTGGGCGATGAAGGTCTCCATACCCAGGTCGGCGATCGAGACCACCTTGCGGTGGGCAAAGCGGTGCTTGGGCGATACAACAAAAGCCAGCGCGTCGGTGTAGATGATCTTGCTGACCAGGCGCTCGTCGGGGGGGTCGTAGCTGATCACGCCCAGCTCCAGGTTTCCGTCCAGCAGCTCGGCGGGGATCTTGCTGGATTGACTGCGCCGGACCTGCACCTTGACCTTCGGATACAGGCGCCGGAAGCGTTCGATGTGCGGCAACAGATACAGCGTCGATGACTCGTTGGCGCCGACGATGAGGCGACCGGCTGATTTGTCGCGCAGCTCGGCGATGGCGTTGTCCATCTCCTGGCGCAGGTTCTCGAAGCGGCGGGCATAGTCCAGCACGGCCCGGCCCGTGTCGGTCAGCATCAGGTCCTTGCCCGAGCGGTCGATCAGCTTTTCGCCCAGCTCGCCCTCCAGGCGCTGCACGGCCAGCGAGATGGCCGGCTGGGTGCGGAACAACTTCTCGGCGGCGCGCGAAAAGCTCCCCTCGGCCATCACCGAAGCGAAGACCTGCAGCGAGTAGAGCTCCATAAGCCGCGTTTATGGAATAAGAATAACTTATGATCAAGTCGATAATTATAAATTTGCCGTATCGGGTCGTTCAAAGCAGATTACCGCCATGACAGCGACTGCCTACGACCGCGTTTATATCTTCGACACCACCCTGCGCGACGGGGAGCAAGCCCCCGGTTGCAGCATGACCGTTTCAGAGAAGGTGCGCATGGCGCACAAGCTGGAGGAGCTGGGGGTGGACATTCTCGAGGCCGGCTTCCCCATCGCCTCGGAGGGCGATTTCGAAGCGGTGCGCGCCGTGGGGCGCGAGGTGAACGTCAAGGTGGCGGCGCTGGCTCGCTGCACCCCGCTGGACATCGACCGCGCGGCCAAGTCGCTGGAAGGGGTGAAGGGCACGCCGCGCATTCACACGTTCATCGCCACCAGCGAGATTCACCTCAAGCACAAGCTGAAAAAGACGCAGCAGCAGGTCCTGGAGGAGGCGGTCAAGGCGGTCGAGCAGGCGCGCAAGTTCGTCGACGACGTCGAGTTTTCGGCGGAGGACGGCGCGCGCACCGACCCGGACTATCTGGAAGCGGTGGCCAAGGCCGTCGTCGCCGCCGGCGCCAGCACGGTCAACATTCCCGACACCGTCGGTTACTCCATCCCCGAGGAGTACGGCGCCATCATCGGTCGTGTGGCCAAGGCGCTGGGCAAGACCGGGATCGTCAGCGTTCACTGCCACGACGATCTGGGTCTGGCCGTCGCCAATTCGCTGGCCGCCGTGCAGAACGGCGCCCGCCAGGTCGAGTGCACCATCAATGGCATCGGTGAGCGGGCCGGCAACTGTTCGCTGGAGGAGGTGGTGATGGCCATCCGCACGCGCCGCGATCGTTTGCCGTACGAGACGGGCATCAACACCGAGCAGCTCTTTCCGGCCAGCCAGCTGCTGACGTCGCTGATCGGCGTGGGCGTGCAGCCGAACAAGGCCATCGTCGGTCGCAACGCCTTCGCGCACGAGGCAGGGATCCACCAGGACGGCTTTCTCAAGGAGCGCACCACGTACGAGATCATCGACCCCCGCACCGTCGGTGTGCCGGAGAGTCGGTTGGTCCTGGGCAAGCACAGCGGACGTCACGCCCTCAAGGATCGTTGCGAGACGCTGAGCCTGCCGTTGACCAAAGACGAACTGGACGACGTTTATCGTCGCTTCACGGTCCTGGCGGACACCAAAAAGGGGATCACGGACGACGAGATCCGGGGGCTGGTCGTGGCCTGCCGCAGCGAACACAGCCGTAAAATAGCGTAACTCTTAATACAATTTTATAGCGTCCGAAAAGCTGTAACTACCCTAAAGTACTTACGGCTAGTCGCCGATGGACTCATCATGAGTTCAAAAAGCGATCTGCGTGTCCTGGGCTGTTTGGTTGCCGCCGGCATCCTCGCCGGCTGCGGCGGTCCCGCTGACGATGATCTCGGACGGGTCCAGTCCGCGGCGTTGTCCGCGAACGCCCTGACGGCGAATGCGCTGACGGCGAATGCGCTGACAGCGAACGCCCTGACGGCGAACGCCCTGACGGCGAACGCGCTGACGGCGAACGCCCTGACGGCGAACGCCCTGACGGCGAACGGCCTCAAGGATCCTCTGGCGCGCGAATTTCTGAAGTATGCGGTGTCGTGCGCTCTGCCCGAGGGCGCCAGCGTCAACGTCACCGTCGACGGCCAGATGTATTCCTTCCCCGGCCAGCTGGGCCTGGCCCCCGGCTGGGGCGAGCGCAATGGCTCCTGCGACGGCGAATGCCAGCGCTGGGTGTCGGCCTGCATGCTGGCCCGCGTGGACGCGGCCGGGGTCGAGCGGATGATCTCCGTGCGCGGCGACAACAAGGCCCTCAAGCCGGCGCCCCAGGAGATAAAGGACTACCCGGTGCGCGAAGGCGCCTACTTCGGCAACGTCTTCATTCAGGGACAGCCCAGGTTCCTGTGCCTGTCGCCCGGCAGCACCCAGGATCTGCGCGTCTGCGGCAGCTCCCTCAAGGATTGCCCCATGACTGTCGTGGGATCATGTGATGACGTTTGTGACAACGGCGCGTTCCGCAGCTTCTCCGACTGCCGCACCGCCGATCATGGCCGCGACGCCCGCACTTACAACGAGACGGTCACCGTCTTCTTGCCGAAGTGAATTGATGTGAGCGTGTGATGTGAGCGCCAGGATCGTTGCAGGCCGTTTCGAGCTGGGGCGCGAGGCCGGCGCCGGGGGGATGGGTACGGTGTACCGTGCCCGCGATCTGACCGACGGCGCTCTGGTCGCGGTCAAGATCCTTCACGGGCGCGAGGTGCGCGACGTCCAGCGCTTTGACCTGGAAGCGTCGATCCTCTCCGAGCTGATCCACCCCGCCATCGTCCGTTACGTCGCTCACGGCATCGCGGAGGGTGGCGATCGCTACCTGGCGATGGAGTGGCTGGAGGGGACCGACCTGGCCGGTCGCCTGGAGCGCGACCCGCTGTCGATGACGGAGAGCGTGTTCGTGGCCCGTCGCGCCGCCGAGGCGCTGGCCTACGCCCACCCGCGCGGGGTCATCCACCGCGACATCAAGCCCGAGAACTTGTTTCTGCCCGGCGGCGACATCGCCCGCCTCAAGGTGCTGGACTTCGGCATCGCTCGCCTGACCCAGGGCGGCCGCAAGCTGACCATGACCGGGTCGGTGATCGGCACGCCTGGCTACATGGCGCCCGAGCTCGTGCGCGGCGAGCGCGACATCACCCCGGCCGCGGACGTGTTCTCGCTGGGCTGCGTGCTGTTCCAGTGCCTGACCGGGCGTCCGGTCTTCGAGGCCGAAGAGGTGACGGCGCTGCTGGCCAAGATCCTGCTGCAGGACGCGCCCCACATCCGGGAGATCGCGCCGCACCTGCCGGACAGCCTGGACCGCGTGGTGGCACGCATGCTGGCCAAGAACCCCAGCAATCGGATCTCGTCGGCGCAGGGCGTGGTGCAGGAGCTGGAGGCCCTGGGCTCGATCGGCGAGGGCGTCGCCCCCACGGAGCGCCGCCGGGCGCGCCCCGCGCTGACCGCCAGCGAGCAGCGGGTCGCCTGCGTGGTGATCGCCGGACCATCACCGACGGCCGAGCGTCGCTGGCACGGCGCCACGGGCGCGGTGAAGGTCAGCCCCGAGGTGGGCGCCCCGTCGCAGACGCCGTCTGGATTCGAGGCGCTGGAGGCGGACCTGGTGCGCGTGCACGGGGCGCGGGTGCATCCGTTGCCCGACGGCTCGATGGTGCTGACGTTGCCTGACGCCGGCAAGGCCACCGACCAGGCGGCGCGCGCCGCGCGTTGCGCGCTGGCCGTTCGCGCCGCTATGCCCGAGGTGGCGCTGGTGGTGTCGACGGGGCCGGGTCGTTTTTCGGCGTGGTCGGTGGTGGGCGAGGTGATCGACAGCGGCATGCGGCTCTTGCGCTGCACGCCGCCGGGATTGACCCGCATCGACGACATGGCGGCCGGGCTTCTCGACGCGCGTTTCGACATGGCCCGCGACGGCAACACGTTCTTCCTGCGCGGCGAGCGCGACGTGTTCGAGGCCAAGCGCAACCTGCTGGGCAAGGCCACCGACTTCGTGGGGCGCGGGCGCGAGATCTCGATGCTCACCAACATGCTGTCGGGAGCCGCCACCGAATCGATGGCGTCGGCGGTGCTGGTCACTGGCGCGGCGGGCGTCGGCAAGTCGCGCCTGCGCCAGGAATTCCTGGAGTGGGTGCAGCGCCGGCCGGAACGCACCGAGGTCATGTTCGGGATCGGCGATTCGCTGGGCGCCGGCTCGCCGTTCGCCATGCTGGGGCGGGCCATTCGCCGCGGCGCCGGGATCCAGGAGGGCGAGCCGCTGGAAGAGCGGCGCCGCAAGCTGAACGAACGGGTCGGCCGGGTGGTAGGGCGCGAATCCGCGCAGCGCGTGACGGCGTTCCTGGGCGAGATCGCCAACGTTCCATTCTCCGACGATGACAACGAAGCGTTGCGGGTGGCCCGCCAGAACCCGCAGTTGATGGGCGACAGCATGCGCCGGGCCTTCGAGGACTGGCTGGCGGCCGAGTGCGCGCTGCACCCGGTGCTGATCGTGCTCGAGGATCTGCACTGGGGCGATCTGGGCACGGTCAGCTTCATCGACGCGGCCCTGCGCAACCTGCGCGAGCAGCCGTTCATGGTGCTGGCCATGGGGCGGCCCGACGTCACCACCCGTTTTCCCAACCTGTGGGAGGGGCGCGAGATGCAGACGCTGCGCCTGTCGCCGCTGCCCCGGCGGGCCAGCGAAAAACTGGTGCGCGATTCGCTGGGCCCCGACGTCAGCGACGCGCTGGTCGCGCAGATCGTCACGCGCGCCGACGGAAACGCTTTCTACCTGGAAGAGTTGATCCGCGCCGCCGCCGACGGCCGCTGTGAATCGCTGCCCGATTCGGTCATCGGCATGGTGCAGGCCCGTCTGGACGTCGAGGGGGGCGAAGCCAAGCGCGTCCTGCGGGCGGCCAGCGTCTTCGGCGAGCGGTTCTCCAAGACCGGCGTCGCGGCGCTGCTGGGAGGCGAGGAGAAGGCCGGCGACGTCGATCACTGGCTGGTGCACCTGGCGGCGAGAGAGCTGGTGGCGCGGGCGGCGACCGCCGAGAGGCACGGCGAAGAGGAGTACACCTTCTCGCACGCGCTGGTGCGCGAGGCGGCCTATTCGATGCTGACCGACGACGACCGGGCCCTGGGGCACCGGCTGGCCGGCGACTGGTTGGAGCAGGTCGGCTCCAGCGACGCCATGGCGCTGGCCGAGCACTTCAGGCGCGGCGAGGAGCCACAGCGCTCCATCCGCTGGTATCAGCAGGCGGCGGAGCAGGCGTTGAAAGCGAACGATCTGGCCGCCGCCATCGAACGCGCCGAGCTGGGCCTGACCTGCGGCGCGGAGGGCGAGGTGGCGGGGGGGCTGCGCCTCATTCAGGCCGAAGGCCACGTCTGGCGCGGCGAGTATCTGCTGGCCGAGCAGCGGGCCCACGACGCCGCCCTGGATCTGGCGCCGGGCAGCGCCGCCTGGCTGCGCGCCCAGGGGCAGGCCATCGTGGCCGCCGCCAAGCACGGGCAGCTCGAGCACGTCGAGGAGCGCGTACGGGCGGTCAGCGAGGCGATCCCGGAGTTCGGGGCGCGCAGCGCGCAGATCATGTGCCTGTCCTGGGCGGCCAACTATCTGATCTTCGGCGGTCGCTACCAGGCCGCCGACGAGTTGATCGGCACCATCGCCGATCTGGCCGGCGATCTGTCCGAGATCGATCTGCAGGCGGTGGCGCTGGTGCACCAGGTTCGTTCGGTGCGCGCGTCCGTCTCGGGCGATCTGGGCGCCTGCCTGGGCGGGATGGAGTCGGCGCTGCTGGCGTTCGAGCAGGGCGGTGATCTTCGCAACGCGTGCGCCATGCGCGCCAACATGGGCTACGTCTACTGCGAGCTGGGCGATTTCGATCGGGCCGACAACGCCCTTCGTCAGGCGCTGTCGGCGGCTGATCGCATGGGGCTGCGCGAGCTGGGCGCGGCCATCTTGCACAACCTTGGTCGCGTGCTGGGGCTGCGCGGCTTTCTCGACGAGGCGCGCGCCCTGGAAGTGAAAGCCATCGAGAGCTTCCGGCAGCAAGGCGATCCGCGGCTGGAAGGCGTTTCGCGCGTCTACCTGGCCGAGATCCTGGCGGCGGCGGGCGATTTTGCCGGCGCCGATCGTGAAGCGGCGGCGGCGGTGGCGCTGTTGACCGTGGCGCCCGCCTTACGCGTGGTGGCCCTGGGTGTGCGGGCGCGGGCGCTGCTGGGGTTGGGGCAGACGGAGCAGGCGTTCGCCGTGGCGTTCGAGGCGGTGACGGCGCTGGAGGCGCTGGGAGAGGTCGAGGAGGGCGAGTCCAGCGTGAGGCTGGTTCACGCAGAGTGCCTGGCGGCGCGCGGGGCGCAGCCCGAGGCCACGGCGGCAGTTCTGACCGCGCGCACGCGCCTGCTGGCGCGCGCCGCGCGGATCGGCGAAGCGTCGTGGCGGCAGCGCTTCCTGAGTGACGTGCCGTCAAACGCGCGCGTTCTGGCTCTCGCCGAGCGCTGGCAGCGCGAAGCCACTGCCACCCACGGCCAGGCGGCTTCGACGCTGGTGGCGGGACCTGCGGGATTTACGGGATGACGACGCCCGGGCAGCCGAAGATCGCCTTGATGTCCGTCAGCTTGCCGGCCTTGGCGTCGTCGCAGTACTTGCCGTACAGCTGCACCGACAGCTTGCCGGTACCGTAGTCCCAGCCATTCATGTGGGAGGGATCCGGCGGAATTTTCATTCCGCCCGAGGTCACGGCGATGTTGGTCGGATCGGGAGGCACCGAGCCCAGGCCGAACGAGCAGGAGCCAATCATCCCGCCGATGGTTCCCAGGACGCTGACCAGCTCGGCCGTGCTGGACACCGGGTAGTACTTGGGGTCCATCGCCTGCGGGACACCGCCAGCGACCGCCATGGCGGTCAGCGTGGCTTGCGCCTCGGCCACGGTCCCGATACCGACGACGAAGACCGGGATGCCCATGGCGGCGCTGTCCGTCACGGCCTGGATGGCGCCCATGCTGTCGTCCTCTGAACTGCCGCCTCCGGGGAGACAGTTGGGAAGGCCATCGGTGGCCAGCAACAAGAACTTGGGATTGGGATCCGCCAGCGTCGCCATGTACATGCTGGCGCCAGCGACCGCGGTGCGGGTCGGGGTCCCACCGTTCGGGTTGGAGGTCATGATCGAGGCGCCGATGGCCGCCGCATTCATGGGGGCGATCGGCACCGCGGGCATGGCGCCCACGCCGCAGTTGCCGGCGTCGGGGAAGTACTTCAGCCCCCAGCGAATCTGGGTTTCGGTCTGCATGACCACCTGGTTGATGGCCGCGGTCATCTGCGCCCACTTGGCCATGGCGGCGCAACCGCCGCGACCGCACGACATGCCGTCGGGCGACTGGTCCATCGAACCCGACTTGTCCTGAACGATCATCAGGTCGGGCGGGACCTTCTGGAGGCCGAACGTCTTCATGCCGCAGTTGGGTCCGCCGGTGGGATCTTTGATCCCGCCTGTGCCGCTGGCGCCTCCACCGCCGCTGGTATTTCCACCGCCGTTATTGCCGGTGCCGGTAGCCCCGGCCTTGATTCCCGAGGTGGTGCAGCCGAGCGCCAGTGCCGCCGACAGCGATAACACTCCAATCCTGAGCAGCATATTGCCTCCCGATTTGATTTGCGATCTTACCTAGGGAATGACCACACCCGGACAACCGAAAATAGCCTTCACGTCTTTGATCGTTCCCGCTTTGGCTTTGTCGCACCAGGTGCCAAACAATTGAATCGACGTTTGACCAGTCCCGTAATCCCAACCGTTTGAATGGCTGGAATCCTTCATTATGCGCGCACCATCAGCGGTAACAGCAATATTGGTGGGGTCCGGCGGTCGCGAGCCGAGGCCGAAGGTGCATGACGCAATCTGTCCGCCAATCATGGTCAACGTCGCAACCAGGTCGTCCTTGTTGCTGACCGGATAGTACTTGGGATCGCCCGTCCGTGGGCGCATGCCGGCGGTGGCCATCTGCGACAACGTCAGGTCGGCGACATCGCCGGTCGTGGCGATCCCGATGACGAAGGTAGGAATGCCCATGGCCGCAGCGGCGGCGACCGCCTGGATTGAACCCGCCTCGTCGGGCGTCGACATCCCGGCGCCCGGATCCAGACAGTTCGGCTGGCCGTCGGTGGCCAGCAGGATGTACTTGGGGTTGGGCTCGGCCAGCGACGCCAGGTAGGAGGCGCCGCTTTGCACGGCCACGCGCGTCGGCGTGCGACCGGCCGCGGTGGTGGCTTGAATGGATGTTCCGATCATGGCGGCATTCATGGCGGCGATGGGCACCGACGTTCCATCGGTGACCGTACAGACCTCATCATTCGGAAAATATTTCAGTCCCCAGCGAATTGTCGTCTCGGTTTGCCCGACCACCTGGTTGATGGCCGCGGTCATGTCGTCCCATTTGGAAGTCTGCTGGGTTCCCACGGCCTGATTCATCGATCCCGATTTGTCGAGAACGACCAGCAGGTCGGGGGGAATCTTGTCGAGGCCGAAGGTGGTCATTCCGCAAACAGGCGCGTCCGGTCCGGGCCCCAGGTTTCCGCTACCGGTGCCGCCGGCGCCACTGCCCCCGCCGCCCATCGGTCCGGCGTCACCCGACATCTTGAGTCCTGCCGTGCAACCACCGATGACCGCCACCCCAGCGCAGATTCCGATCGCTGCCCTCGCGCGTGGCATGCGGACCTCCGAGGTAAATCACCTTCATTAGTAACACCGGCGTGGGGTCGTTAACCAAAAAAAGGTATGCCTACATGCGGCGAGGCGCGGAGGAGCACAGAAAGCCAATAATCGTTGGTGGTTGCGACCAAAGCGACGCGACGGCAATCTTCGCGCCAGAGTCGTTTGCCGGACGCGTCGTCGTTGTTGAAACTTGTTCGCGGGTGAATATGCTGTGGCCCGCGTCGCCCCGGGAAACGGGCGCAGGGAGAGACGAAATGGCGTCCGTTGATGTTCCACTCAAGAGGGTTCAGTTCGGGCACACCGCCCGCAGGGATACGTGGTGGCTGATGCCGGCGATCACGTTCGTCGTGTTCACGTCGTTCATCATCTACACGACCTGGGCCCTGTTCCAGGGCGAGCATTACCACTACGGCAATTACCTCTCGCCCTTCTATTCGCCCGAGCTGTTCGGGGATTCCCCACACGCCTGGTTTGGACCGTGGCGCTGGCCGTGGCCGTCCTTCATTCGCTACTCGCCGGCCATGCTGATCCTGATCTTTCCCTTGGCGTTTCGCATGACCTGCTATTACTACCGCGGCGCGTATTACAAGGCGTTCTGGGCTGATCCGGTGGCCTGCGCGGTGGGCGAGCCGCGCGACGAGTATCGTGGCGAGGCGAAGTGGCCATTGCTGATCCAGAACATGCACCGCTACGCGCTGTACATCGCGCTGGCATTCATCGTGCTGCTCACCCTCGATGCGTGGCACGCCATGTGGTTCAACGATCCGGCGACCGGCCACCAGAAGTTCGGGATCGGAGTGGGGACGCTGGTGATGTGTCTCAACGCCGTTCTGCTGGGCGGTTACACCCTGGGCTGCCATTCCTTGCGGCACCTCGTGGGCGGGGTCATGGACAGATTTTCGGGGCGTCCGCTGCGCAAGCGCGCCTATGACTGCGTGAGCTGCCTCAATCGCCACCACCCCAAGTGGGCCTGGTTAAGTCTTTTCGGCGTCGGATTGACCGACGTCTATATTCGCCTTTGTTCGATGGGCGTGATTCACGATTGGAGAATTCTGTAAAATGGCCGAGTACGAGACGCATGAACACGACGTCCTGGTGATCGGCGCGGGCGGCGCGGGGCTGCGCGCCGCCATCGAGGCGTCGGCGGCCGGCGCGTCGGTGGGCCTGATCTGCAAGTCGCTGCTAGGCAAGGCCCATACGGTCATGGCGGAAGGGGGCGTGGCGGCGGCCATGGGCAACGTCGACGACCGCGACGGTTGGAAGGTGCACTTCGCTGACACCATGCGCGGTGGCCAGTACCTGAACAACTGGCGCATGGCCGAGCTTCACGCGCAGGAGGCGCCCGATCGCGTGCGCGAGCTGGAAGCGTGGGGCGCGGTCTTCGATCGCACCAAGGACGGCCGCATCCTGCAGCGCAACTTCGGCGGCCATCGCTATCCGCGGCTGGCCCACGTCGGCGATCGCACCGGCCTGGAGATGATCCGCACGCTGCAGGATCACGGCGTGCACCAGGGGATCAAGGTGTACATGGAGAACACGGTCACCACGCTGCTGAAGGACGGCGAGCGCATCGCCGGCGCCTTCGCCTATGACCGCGAGCGCGGCTACCTGCGCGTGTTCAAGTCCAAGGCGGTGGTGTTCGCCACCGGCGGCGTGGGTCGCGCTTTCAAGATCACCAGCAACAGCTGGGAGTACACCGGCGACGGCCAGGCGCTGGCCTACGAGGCCGGCGCCGAGCTGATGGACATGGAGTTCGTGCAGTTTCATCCGACGGGCATGGTGTGGCCGCCCAGCGTGCGCGGCATCCTGGTCACCGAGGGCGTGCGCGGTGAAGGCGGCGTTCTTCGCAACAAGGACGGCCGTCGATTCATGTTCGACGACATCCCGGACAATTACAAAACCCAGACCGCCGACAGCGAGGAAGAAGGCTGGCGGTACACCCAGGGCGACAAGAACGCGCGTCGTCCGCCCGAGCTGCTGACCCGCGACCACGTCGCCCGCTGCATCATGCGCGAGGTGAAGGAAGGCCGGGGCAGCCCGCACGGCGGCGTGTTCCTGGACATCGCCTGGATCAAGAGCCGGGTGCCGGGCGGCGCCGAGCACATCAAGAAGAAGCTGCCCAGCATGTACCACCAGTTCAAACAGCTGGCCGACATCGACATCACCGCGGTGCCGATGGAGGTGGGACCGACCACCCACTACATCATGGGCGGCATCCGCGTCGACGCTGACTCGCAGATGTCGACGGTGCCGGGGCTGTTCGCGGCCGGCGAGTGCGCGGCGGGGTTGCACGGCGCCAATCGCCTGGGCGGCAATTCGCTGTCCGATCTGCTGGTGTTCGGCAAACGGGCCGGTCAGTACGCGGCGACGTACGCCAAGGAGAGCCGCCCCGTGGAGGTTCGCCCCGACCAGATCGCGGCGGCAGCGCGCGCGGCGATGGCGCCGTTCGAGCGGGGCGTTGGCGACGGTGAAGGGCCGTACAAGATCCAGTACGAGCTGCAGGACCTGATGCAGGCCAACGTCGGCATCGTCCGCACCGAGGCGGATATGGGCCGCGCCCTGGCAGGGATCGAGGTGCTGCGCCGGCGCGCCGAGAAGGTCGCCGTGGGCGGCAACCGCGAGTACAACCCGGGCTGGCACACGGCGATGGATCTGTCCAACCTGCTCACCTGCTCGGAGGCCATCGCGCTGTCGGCCATCGAGCGCAAGGAGAGCCGGGGCGGTCACTTCCGCGACGACTATCCGAACAAGGATGCGACCTACGGGAACTTCAACCTGATCTGCCGGAAGGGTCCGGACGGCCGCATGCAACTGCGTCGCGAGCCCATCCCCGCCATGCGCGCCGATCTGAAGCAGATCGTCGAGGAGAACAAGTAATGCCCACGGTCGTTTTCAAGGTCTGGCGCGGCGAGCGCGGCAAAGGCGACTTCAAGGACTACCCCACCGAGATCAGCGAGGGGATGGTGGTGCTGGACG
>DATLVT010000943.1:0-23920 GCA_035577105.1 Polyangia bacterium | reverse complement strand
TGGTGGCCGACATGATCCGCGGCCGGACGGTGGACGACGCCATGTCGATCCTTCGCCTGCAGCGGCGCAAGGCGGCGGCCATGCTGACCAAGGTGCTGGGCTCTGCCATCGCCAACGCCACCGAGAACGAGAAGGCCGACGCCGACAAGCTGGTGGTCACACAGGTGGCCGTCGACTGCGGCCCGGTGCAGAAACGCTGGATGGCCCGCTCGATGGGCCGCGCCAACCGCATCCTCAGCCGCACGTCCCACGTGACGGTCGTGGTCGATATCCCCGAGTCATAAGGAAAAGGTCGATTTAATGGGACAGAAAACACATCCGGTTGGCTTTCGGCTGGGCGTCATCCGCGGCTGGAGCTCGAAGTGGTACTCCGAGAAGGACTTCGCGAAGTGGCTGCATGAGGACATCCGCCTCAAGAAGTTCGTCAAGCACAAGCTGGGACACGCCGGCGTGTCGTCCGTCGAGGTCGAGCGCGCCGCCAACAAGGTGAAGATCAACATCTTCACCGCCCGCCCCGGCATCGTGATCGGCAAGCGCGGCGCCGGCGTCGAGACCCTGAAGAAGGAAGTTCAGGCGTTGACCTCCAACGAGGTCTTCCTGAACATTCAGGAGGTCCGCAAGGCCGAGACGAACGCGCAGCTGGTCGCCGAGAACGTGGCCACCCAGCTTGAGCGCCGGGTCGCCTTCCGCCGCGCCATGAAGAAGGCCGTGCAGACGGCGATGAAGTTCGGCGCCAAGGGGATTCGCCTGGCCTGCTCCGGCCGTCTGGGCGGGGCCGAGATGGCCCGTTACGAGTGGTACCACGAGGGTCGGGTGCCGCTGCACACGCTGCGCGCCGACATCGAGTACGGCACCACCGAGGCGCACACGACCTACGGCGCCATCGGCGTCAAGTGCTGGATCTTCAAAGGCGAGGTCCTGCCGCAACGGACCACCCGTCTCGCATAAAAGATTAAGGAACCCTCACCCAGGCCCTCTCCCGCAAGCGGGAGAGGGGTTGATGGAAAAGGATTTTCTCGATGTTGGCACCCAAAAAAGTTAAGTGGCGCAAGAAGCAAAAAGGAAAGATGCGCGGAGTCTCGAAGGGGGCCACCACCGTGGTCTTCGGCGAGTACGGACTGCAGGCGATGTCCTGTGGGTTCATCACCTCGCGGCAGATCGAGGCGGCGCGTATCGCCATCTCCCGTCACGTCAAGCGTGGCGGCAAGCTGT
Source organism: Polyangia bacterium (assembly GCA_035577105.1). Lineage (GTDB taxonomy): Bacteria > Myxococcota_A > Polyangia > Fen-1088 > Fen-1088 > DATKEU01. Next base: position 22,708 of record DATLVT010000943.1, on the reverse strand, counting down.
ACATCCGCATCTTCCCGGACAAGCCCATCTCGAAGAAGCCCGCCGAAACCCGGATGGGTAAAGGAAAGGGCAACCCGGAGGAGTGGGTGGCCGTGGTGAAACCCGGCCGCGTCATGTACGAGCTGGAAGGTGTGCAGGAGACGCTGGCCCGCGAGGCGTTCCACCTGGCCGAGCACAAGCTGTCCGTGCAGACCCGGTTCGTCGGTCGGGAGGCGGTGCTATGAGCAAAGCCCTGCGAGCGAAGGACCTGCGCGGGAACGATCCGGAAGAGCTGCAGCGCACGGCGCGCAAGCTGGTCGAGGATCTGTTCCAGAACAAGCTGAAGAAGAACACCAATCAGCTGGAGAACACCATGCTGATCCGGAACGCTCGCCGCGACATCGCGCGCGTCAACACCGTCCTCGCCGAACGGCTGCGCCAGACGGCCGCGGCCAAGACCAAGGAGAAATGATCGTGGCGACTTCCCCGGAAAAACACCACAGCGCGGCCGATCCCGACCGCCCCAAGATCCACCGCCGCGAGCTGATCGGCATCGTCACCAGCGACAAGATGCAGAAGACCCGCGTGGTCCAGGTGGAGCGCCGCCTGTCGCACAAGAAGTACGGCAAGTACATGACCAGCCGCACCAAGTACAAAGCCCACGACGAGAAGAACGAGTACAAGACGGGCGACCGGGTGCTCATCGTCGAGAGTCGGCCGCTGTCGCGCGACAAGCGCTGGCGGGTCGAAAAGCTTATCGAGCGGCCGCAAGAGGCCTAAGGCCATCCGTCACTAAGAAGGTTCGGTGAAACCATGGTTCAGACAACAACGACGCTTGATGTGGCCGACAACTCCGGTGCCAAGAAGATCATGTGCATCCGGGTGCTGGGCGGCACCAAGCGCAAGTACGCGTCTTTGGGCGACGTGATCATCGTGTCGATCAAAGAGGCGATTCCCAACGCCAAGGTCAAGAAGGGTGACGTGGCCAAGGCCGTCATCGTGCGGACGAAGAAAGAGGTGTCGCGGCAGGATGGCTCTTACATCCGGTTCGACGCCAACTCGGCCGTGCTGGTGGACAAGGACAACGAACCGATCGGAACCCGCATCTTTGGGCCGGTGGCCCGCGAGCTGCGAGCCAAGCGGTTCATGAAGATCATCTCGCTGGCGCCGGAGGTCCTGTGATGCACGTTCGCAAAGGTGATTCTGTCGTTGTCATCGCCGGCAAGGAGAAGGGCAAGCGCGGCCGCGTGCTGCGCCTTCTGACCGGAGCCGGCCGCGTCGTCATCGAACGCGTGAACATGGTCAAGCGCCACACCAAGCCCAGCCAGCGCAACCCGCGCGGCGGCATCCTCGAAAAGGAAGGCGGCGTGGAAGCGTCCAACGTGTCGCTGTGGTGCAACAAGTGCGCGGCGGCTCGCCGGGCCAAGGTCGAGGACATCGAGGGCAACAAGAAGCGCCGGGTCTGCGTCAAGTGCGCGACCCCGTTCGAGACCTCATAGGCAATTTCCGCCAGCAACAGACGAGCAAGACAAAGGAACGAGTTCATGGCCGATTCAGACGACAAAGCTGAAAAGCAGCAGAAGGGCGCCAAGCCCACGCTGACGCCCGAGCAGGAGGCCGAGGCCGCCGCCAAGAAGGCGGCGCGCGCCGAAGCCAAGGCCAAGGGGCAGAAGGGCAAACCCTCCGCCGGGGCCAAGGCCGCGGTGGCGATGGAGCGGGTCAAGCGGACGGGACCACCGCGCCTGCGCAAGCTCTACGACGCCGAGGTCCGCGCCAAGCTGATCAGCGAGTTCTCCCTGAAGAACCCCATGGAGGCGCCGCGCCTGCAGAAGATCACCATCAACATGGGTCTCGGCGAGGCGGTGACCAACCCCAAGGTCTTGGATACGGCCGTCGAGGAGCTGGGCGCGATCACGGGCCAGAAGCCGGTGGTCACCCGCGCCAAGAAATCGATCGCCGTCTTCAAGCTGAGGGCCGGCCAGAAGATCGGGGCCATGGTCACCCTGCGCCGCGATCAGATGTACGAGTTCCTCGATCGGCTGGTCTCGTTCGCTCTGCCGCGCGTGCGTGACTTCAAGGGCGTCTCACCGAAGTCGTTCGACGGACGCGGCAATTACACTCTCGGCGTTCGCGAGGAGATCATCTTTCCGGAGATCAACTACGAACGCATCGAAAAAGCCAAGGGTATGAACATCACTTTCTCCACCACCGCTCGCACCGACGAGCAGGGGCGCGCGCTGTTGCGCCACCTCGGAATGCCTTTCAGGACCTAAATCATGGCAAAAACCGTCGATATGCATCGCCCGACCCCCAAATGGAGGGTCCGCCATCGCAACCGCTGCAAGCAATGTGGTCGTGCCCGGGCTTTCCTGCGGAAGTTCGAGCTGTGCCGGATCTGCTTCCGAAACCTGGCGCTCCGGGGCGACATCCCCGGCGTCATCAAGTCGAGCTGGTAGGTGCTGCATGTCAATGACTGATCCCATCGCCGATTTCCTTGCGCGCATCCGCAACGCCATCATGGCCCGTCACGCCGAGGTGGTCGCTCCGGCCTCGAAATTGAAAGAGCGCATCGCCGAGGTGCTGCAGGCCGAGGGCTACATCGCCGGCCACGACCTGCGCGAGACCGACGGTCTGCCCGAGATCGTGGTCAAGCTGCGCTGGGCCGATCCGCGCACCAACGCCATCACCGGCCTGCGTCGCCGGTCACGCCCCGGGCAGCGGACCTACGTTCGTCAGGGGACCATCCCCAAGGTCCGCTCCGGCCTGGGCATCGCCATCCTGTCGACCTCGCAAGGCCTGATGACCGATCGGGCGGCGCGCAAGGCCGGCGTGGGCGGCGAGCTTCTCTGCGAGGTTTGGTAGCCATGTCACGTATCGGAAGAAAAGTTCTGCCCCTGCCCAAGGGCGTCACGCTGAACCAGAAGCCGGGCAGCGTCGGCGTCAAAGGGCCGAAGGGCGAGCTGACCAAGGCGCTGCCGGCCGGGATCAGCATCAAGGTCGATGGCGACAAGATCAATGTCGTCCGCGCCGACGATTCGCGCGAGAACCGGTCCAAGCACGGCCTGATGCGCGCCCACCTGGCCAACATGGTCAAGGGCGTGACCGACGGCTGGACGCGCGAGCTGGAGATCAACGGCGTCGGCTACCGGGCCGAGGTCACCGGCGACACGCTGACCATGGCCCTGGGCTTTTCACACCCGGTGGTCTTCAAGCTGCCCAAGGGCGTGGGAGCCAAGGTCGACAAGAACCGCATCGCCCTGACCAGCGCCGATCGCGATCTGCTGGGCCTGACCGCGGCCAAGGTGCGCGAGATTCGCCCGCCCGAGCCGTACAAGGGCAAGGGCGTGAAGTACGTCGAGGAAACCATCAAGCGCAAGGTCGGCAAGGCCGGCGCCACCGGAGGCGGGGCCTAGCCCCTGCCGCAGAGTCAAAGAAGGTCAACGATGTCCGCCAACACCAAAAAAGACAATCGCAAGAAACGCCACCGCGCCATCCGCAAGCGCATCGCCGGCTCGGCCGAGCGTCCGCGGCTGGCCGTCTTCCGCAGCGCGCGGCACATCTACGCCCAGGTCATCGACGATCTGTCGCGCAAGACGCTGCTGTCGGTGTCGGATCAGGCTGCCGCCGGCGCGACCAAGGCCGCCAAGGCGGCCGGTGGGACCAAGGCCGCTGACGCCAAGGGCAAGAAGAAGGACCGCGCCAAGCTGGTGGGCGCCGCAGTGGCGAAGAAGTGCCTGGAGAAGGGCATCGACAAGGTCGTCTTCGACCGGGCCGGCTACAAGTATCACGGCCGCGTCTCGGCCCTGGCGGACGGCGCGCGCGAAGCGGGACTGAAGTTCTAACCACCGACCTCGATCAAGCACGACGGAAAAAAGGAACAGCATGGTCATCAATTACGAAGAGGTCGGCGAGCTCGTCGACAGCGTGGTCTTCATCAACCGCGTCGCCAAGGTCGTCAAGGGCGGCCGGCGGTTCTCATTCTCCGCGCTGGTCGTCGTCGGCGATCAACGTGGCTACGTCGGCGCCGGCCTGGGCAAGGCCAACGAGGTCCCCGAGGCCATCCGCAAAGGGACCGAGCAGGCCAAGAAGAACCTGTTTCACATCCCCCTGCAGGGCGGCACCATCCCGCACGAGGTGATCGGCACCTTCGGCGCCGGATCGGTCCTCTTGCGCCCGGCCAGCGCCGGAACCGGCGTCATCGCCGGCGGCGCGGTTCGCCCCGTGCTGGAAGTGGCCGGGGTCCAGGACATCCTCACCAAGTGCATCGGGACGTCGAACCCGCACAACGTCATCCACGCCACCATCAACGCCCTCCAGCAGCTTCGCAGCGCCGAGGCCGCCGCCGGCCTGCGTGGCAAGACGCTGGCGGAAATTCGCGATTAGGTCAGGGAGACACCGTCATGGCCAAGAAGCTGAGAGTCACGCTGATCCGAAGCGGGATCAATCGCCCCGAGACGCAGAAACGCACCATCCGGGGCCTGGGACTGACCAAGCTGGGACGTAGCGTGGTTGTCACGGACAATGTCGCCGTTCGTGGCATGATTCGCTCCGTTTCACATCTGGTTCAGGTCGAGTCGGGAGATTAGAAGTCCGTCGACGCAAGATTGCGCAACGCAAAACGGGAAGAAGAAATATGGGAACGACACTGCACACGTTGAAGGCGCCCAAGGGCGCGACCCGCAACCGCAAGCGCATCGGCCGCGGTCCTGGCTCGGGCACGGGCGAGCAGTCCGGCAAGGGCGTCAAGGGCCAGAAGGCCCGCACCGGCCACCACGGCGCGCGCCTGGGTTTCGAGGGCGGTCAGATGCCGATGCAGCGCCGCTTTCCGAAGAAGGGTTTCAAGAACCACTTCCGCAAGGAGATCGCGGCGGTCAACGTCGGGGCCCTGGAAGAGCGTTTTCCCAGCGGCACCATCGACATCGCCAGCCTGCAGGGCGCCGGCATGATCGCGCGTACGTCGCGCGCCGTGAAGATCCTGGGCGAGGGTGACCTCAGCAAGAAGTTCGTCGTCAAGGCGACGTCCTTCTCGGCCGCCGCCAAGGAGAAGATCGAAAAAGCGGGCGGCACGGCAGAAGTGGTCGCAGGCTAAGGCCCAGCCATCATGGCGTCTGGTTTTCAGAACATCGGGAAGATCCCGGAGCTGCGCAAGCGGATCTTCTACACGATCACGCTGCTGGCCGTGTACCGCATCGGCGCCTTCGTCACCACCCCGGGCGTCAACCGGGCCATCATGGCCAAGATCGTGAACCAGGCCTCGGGCACGTTCCTCGGTCTGTTCAACATGTTCTCCGGCGGGGCGCTGGAGCAGATGTCTATTTTCGCGCTCGGCATCATGCCGTACATCAGCGCCTCGATCATCCTGCAGCTCCTGACCGTCGTCATTCCCAAGCTGGAGCAGGTCCAGAAGGAAGGCGAGATGGGGCGCCGGCGCCTCAATCAGTACACGCGCTATGGCTGCGTGATCCTGTCGCTGGTGCAGTCGTTCTTCATCGCCCGCTGGCTGGAGGGAAACAACCGGGCCTACGCGCAGTTCGGCCAGGTGGTGATCGATCCAGGTTGGGGTTTCCGCCTGATGACCATGGTCTCGCTGACCACCGGGACGGCGTTCATCATGTGGCTGGGCGAGCAGATAACCGAACGCGGGATCGGAAACGGGATCTCGCTGATCATCTTCGCGGGCATCGTCACCGACATGCCGGACGCGGCTGTCCGCATGTTCTCCAAGGCGAAGGCCGGAGACATCACGGCGTTCGACCTGGCCCTCATCGGCGTGATCATCGTGCTGGTGGTGGCGGCCATCATCTTCTTTGAACGGGGGCAAAGACGAATACCCGTCCAGTACGCCAAGCGCGTGGTCGGCCGGAAGATGTTCGGCGGCCAGTCCACGCACCTGCCCCTCAAGGTGAACACCGCCGGCGTCATCCCGCCGATTTTTGCGTCGTCGATTCTGATGTTCCCGCAGCAGATCGCCTCGTTCGTGCAGACCCCCTGGATGCAGCGGATCTCCGAGGCCCTGCACCCGGGCGACTGGCGGTACAACGTCATCTACGTCGGCCTGATCGTCTTCTTCTGCTACTTCTACACGGCGGTCACCTTCAATCCGGTGGACGTCGCCGACAACATGAAGAAGTACGGCGGCTTCATCCCGGGCATCCGCCCCGGCAAGGCCACCGCGGCTTACATCGACAAGGTGCTGACCCGCATCACCTTCGGCGGGGCCATCTACATCTCGGCCATCTGCGTGTTGCCCTCGCTGCTGCAGACCAACATGAAGGTGCCGTTCCACTTTGGTGGCACGGGCCTGATGATCGTGGTCGGCGTGGCGCTGGACACCGTGCAACAGATCGAATCGCACCTCATCACCCGGAACTACGAAGGTTTCACCGGTCCGCGCGGTCCGCGCATTCGGGGCCGCGGCAGTCGCGCCACCGGGGCGATGGGAAGCTAACGGGAAGCTAAGGATTGGGTGAAAACCTTATTCTGTTCGGCCCCCCAGGCGTGGGGAAAGGAACTCAGGCGCAGCGGCTGTCGCTGGCCCTGGGGATCCCGCACATCGCCACCGGCGACATGCTGAGGGCGGCGGTGCAGTCCAACACGCCGCTCGGCCTCAAGGTGGGGGCGATCATCAGCCGGGGCGAGCTGGTCTCCGATGACACCATGGTCGAGGTGATCAAGGAGCGGCTGTCCCGCCCGGACACCGTCCGCGGGTTCCTGCTGGACGGTTTCCCGCGCACCACGCATCAGGCCGAGGTGCTGGGGAAGATCTTCGACGAGCAGGGGCGCAAGGTCGACGGGGTCGTCGTGCTGGACGCCCCCGACGAGGCCATCGTCCAGCGCATCGCCGGCCGGCGCACCTGCGAGAGCTGCCAGGCCAGCTATCACGTGCTGGCCAAGCCGCCCAAGGTGGAAGGGGTCTGCGACCGCTGTGGCGGCGTCCTCATCCAGCGCAGCGACGACAACGAAGAGACCGTGCGTCGACGCCTGAAGGAATACGGGACCAAGACCAAGCCGGTCATCGACTATTTCAAGACCCACAACTGGCCGATGAAGCCGGTCGACGCCATCGGCGACATGGACCAGGTCTTCGGTCGCATCTACGCCGCCATCATGCTGCCCTGACCATGGCCATCGCCCTCAAAAGCCCGTCCGAGATCGCCAAGCTGCGCGAGGCCAACCTGGTGGTGGCCGAGGTGCTGGACGTCCTCGAATCTTCGGCCAAGGCCGGCATGACCACCTGGGAGCTGAACGAGATCGCCGCCCAGCGCCTGCGCCAGCTGAAGGCCGAGTCGGCCTTCCTGGGCTACCACGGCTACCCGGCGGTGCTGTGCACGTCGGTCAACGAGGTGGTGGTGCACGGCATCCCGCGCAAGGACGTGGTGCTGCGCGAGGGCGATCTGCTGTCCATCGACTTTGGGGCCTTCAAGGACGGCTGGTGCGGCGATTCGGCGCGCACGCTGCCCATCGGCAAGGTGTCGGACAAGGCCGCGGCCCTGGTGACGGCCACCCGCGAGTCGCTGGAGCGGGCCATCACCCAGTGCGTGCCCGGCAACCGCCTGGGCGACATCGGCTGGGCGGTGCAGTCCCACGTCGAGCCGCAGGGGTATTCCGTGGTCCGGCAGTTCGTGGGGCACGGCATCGGCCGGGCCATGCACGAGGAGCCGCACGTCCCGAACTATGGAAAGGCCGGGAACGGCCGCCGACTGTCGGTCGGTCTGGTGGTGGCCATCGAGCCGATGGTCAACGCCGGCAGCGCCGACGTGGTCGTCAAAGACGACGGCTGGACGGCTGTAACCAAAGATGGTAGCCTCTCCGCCCATTTTGAGCATTCCGTGGCCATCACCGACGACGGCCCGATTGTGCTGTCGAAGTCGTAGAGACGCCTGTATGGGGAGCGATTCATGAAGGTTCGAGCGTCAGTCAAAAAGATATGTGACAAGTGCAAGGTGATCCGCCGCCGCGGCATCGTGCGCGTTATTTGCGAGAACGCACGCCACAAACAAAGGCAGGGGTAAACGATGGCACGCTTGGCTGGTGTCGATCTACCGCGCAACAAGCGCATGGAGATCGCTCTCACTTACATTTATGGGATCGGCAAGGCGAAGGCGCGCGAGATCCTGAAGGCCGCCGACATCTCCTTTGACAAGCGGACCGACGATCTCGACGACAACGAGAGCCGCCGCATCCGCGAGATCATCGAGGCGAAGCAGATGAAGGTCGAAGGCGATCTGCGTCGCGACGTCTCGATGAACATCAAGCGCCTCATGGACCTGGGCTGCCATCGCGGCCTGCGCCATCGAAAGAGTCTCCCGGTGCGCGGCCAGCGGACGCACACCAACGCGCGTACGCGCAAGGGCCCGCGCAAAGGTCAGATGATCAAGAAGAAGACAGAAGGGACGGGCGCCTAGGCGCTCGTAAAGGACCACCTCAATGGCGACGACTCCTCAAGAGAATAAACCCAAGGTCAAATCCAAGGCCAAGAAGGTCAAGAAGAACATCCAGAGCGGCATCGCGCACATCACGGCGTCGTTCAACAACACCATCGTCACCATCACCGACGTTTCCGGGAACGTGGTGGCCTGGTCGTCGTCGGGCGTGAAGGGCTTCAAGGGCTCGCGCAAGTCGACGCCGTTCGCGGCCCAGCTGGCCGCCGAAGACGCGGCGCACAAGGCCCAGGAACATGGTATGAAGTCGCTCAGCGTTTTCGTGAAGGGGCCGGGCTCGGGACGCGAGTCGGCGCTCCGCGCGCTGGCTTCCACTGGTTTCAAGATCACCCTCATCCGCGACCTCACCCCAATCCCGCACAACGGCTGCCGTCCTCCCAAGCGGCGGAGAGTCTGATATGGCGAATTATTCTGGTCCCGTGTGCCGGCTCTGTCGGCGTGAAGACATGAAGCTGTTCCTCAAGGGGGACCGCTGCTACACCGACAAATGCGGCTATGAACGGCGCGCGTACGCGCCCGGTCAGCACGGTCAGGCCCGTCGCCGCAAGCTGTCCAACTATGGCTCGCAGCTGCGCGAGAAGCAGAAGGTCAAGCGCATCTACGGTCTGGCCGAGCGCCAGTTCCGCGGCTACTACCACAAGGCCGTGCGCATGAAGGGCGTGGCCGGCGAGAACTTGCTCCAGCTCCTGGAACGGCGCCTCGACAACGTTGTCTACCGCCTGGGCTTCGCCTCCGACCACGCAGAGGCGCGCCAGCTGGTGCGGCACGGACACTTCCGGGTCAATGGCCAGAAGGTGAACATCCCTTCGTTCCTGTGCCGGGCCAACGATTCGATCGAAGTGAAGGAAGGATCGAAGAAGGTCACGCGCGTGTTGGAGAGCCTGGGCGCCGTCGACCGCCGCGGCGTTCCCAAATGGCTGGAGCTGGACAAAGACGCGTTCAAGGGGAAGCTGACGTCATTGCCTTCGCGCGAGGACCTCACGCTTCCGATCCGCGAGCAACTCATCGTCGAGCTTTATTCTCGTTAGTCCCTGGGCAGTCCTGATAGGAGATCCAATGGCGACCGCTGGCACCACTCATTCCTCGTCTTCTCAACAGACCGCGTACATCACGCGCAATTGGCGGGACCTCATTCGGCCGCGCAAGCTGGAGGTCGAGGCCGATTCGCTGACCCCGACCTACGGCAAGTTCACCTGCGAGCCGCTGGAGCGCGGGTTCGGCACCACGATCGGCAACAGCCTGCGGCGCATCCTGCTGTCGTCGCTGCAGGGGACGGCCATCACCGCCGTCAAGATCGAAGGCGCCCTGCACGAGTTCACCACCATCCCCGACGTCGTCGAGGACGTGACCGACATCGTGCTCAATTTGAAAGAGGTATTGGTCAAGAGCCACGACGCCAAGCCGCGCGTTCTCCGCCTGGAGAAGGACGGCGAGGGCAAGGTCAAGGCGGGCGATATCCAGACCGGCGACGGGACGGAGATCCTGAATCCCGACCACAGCATCCTGACGTGCTCGAAGGGCGCCAAGCTGCGCATGGAGCTGCACGTGGGAACGGGCCGCGGCTATGTGCCGGCCGACCGCAACAAGAGCGCGCAGCAGGCGGTGGGAGTCATCCCCGTCGACTCGCTGTTCTCGCCCATCCGCAAGGTCAACTTCCAGGTGACCAACGCTCGCGTCGGTCAGCAGACCGACTATGACCGGCTGTCGCTGGAAGTGTGGACCAACGGCGCGGTTCGTCCCGAGGACGCGGTGGCCTTCGCCGCCAAGATCCTGAAGGACCAGCTGTCGATCTTCATCAACTTCGAAGAGGGCGCCGAGCCCGCTCACGAGACCACGGTCACCGAGGAGCAGGCCAAGCTGTCGGAGAACCTGTGGAAGTCGGTGGACGAGCTGGAGCTGTCGGTGCGTTCGGCCAACTGCCTTCAGAACGCCAACATCCGGTACATCGGCGAGCTGGTGCAGAAGACCGAGTCCGAGATGCTGAAGACCAAGAACTTCGGCCGCAAGTCGCTGAAGGAGATCAAGGAGATCCTGTCCGAGATGGGACTCTCCTTGGGCATGAAGCTGGAAGGCTGGCCCGGCGATGGGCCGCCGAAGAAATCGTAAGTTCGAACCGGAACGACTTCTAAGGAACGGTTGATATGCGACATCGCAAGGCAGGGGTACATCTTTCGCGCACGTCGGCGCACCGCAAGGCGCTGTTTTCGAATCTGATCGCGGCGCTTTTGACCAACGAGCGGATTCGCACCACGGACGCCAAGGCCAAGGAGACGCGGCGGCTGGCGGAGCGGACCATCACCTGGGCACGCCGGGTGGGCGATGTGCTGACCAAGAAGGTGGACCGGCGGTCGACGGAAGAGTCGGCGCGGGTGGTTCATGCGGTGCGTATGGCTCGCCGGGTCGTTCGCGACCGGGGCGCCGTGCTGAAGCTGTTCGACGAGATCGCGCCGCGGTTTGCGGGGCGGCGCGGCGGATACACGCGCATCGTCAAGCTGGGCCAGCGGCCCGGCGACGCGGCGCCCATGTCGCTGCTGGAGCTGCTCCCCGACGAGAACGCGCCGGCCCCTGTCGAGAGCGACAAGGGCGGCAAGGCCGGCAAGGCCGGGTCCAAGGCTGCCGAGGGCGAGGGCGCCAAGGGCGCTCCCAAGGCCGCGGCCGCAAAGAAGAAAGGCGCCGCCAAGGCCCAAGGGGCTGACGGGGAGGCCGCCGAGGCGCCCAAGAAGGCCGCCAAGAAGCCGGCCAAGCCCGCCAAGAAGGACGAGTAGCGCCCGGTGCGGGTGGCTGAATAGGCCCACCGCGAACGACTGGTCGGCCTTTGGGGTCGGTCGCTACAGTTTTCTCTGTCTCCTGTCGACGTAACCTCGGGTCGGGGTGTTGCCCTCGAAACTCGAAGGTAAAGGAGACAGTTCCATGGAGAGAGGCGAGAGGGCCAAAGTTGCTCCTGTAGAAGAGACCCACAAGGCAGTTCGGGTAGCCGAACGGTTTGATCTGGAGGTTAAGGTCGACCTGGAGAGCGACCACAACTTCTACACCGGCCTCACCCAGAACATCAGCGCGGGCGGCCTGTTCATCGCCACCCACCAGCTGCGACGCATCGGCGATCGCATCAAGATCAAGTTCACGTTGCCGGGAAGCGACGCGACCCTGGACGTCGAGACAGAGGTCCGGTGGATCCGCGAGAACTCCTCGCTGCACCGGGTTGACGGCTCGACCGGTATGGGCGTTCGCTTCATCAACCTGTCGCCCGAAGCCTCCCAGGCCATCCAGACCTTCCTGCAGAACCGCGACTCCCTCTACTACGACGACGAAGAGTAGGGCGAGGGGCCGCCATTCCCAGCCTCTCCCGGAACGGGAGAGGCCGACGCGCCGGAGGCTCGGCGGGTGAGGGCACGGGCGGCGCCGGTTGACAGCGCTCTCGTCCCCTGGCGTATAACGCCGCCTATGAGCGATCCGGCGGCGCTGCCTTCGTTTGGGTGGGATGGGATCGCGCTGTCGTTTGTTTCGCTGGGCGTCGTCTGCCTGGTGGCGTATCTCGCGCTGCGGTTCCTGGCCGGGCGCGGGGTGGGGCGGGCCCTGGGGGCGGTGCGGGTGCTGGCGCGCTGTCCGCTGGAGCCGCGGCGATCGGTCTATCTGATCGAAGCAGCCGGACGGTGCTTCCTGGTGGGCGTGGGCGACGGGCCCATGGCGCTGCTGGCCGAGGTCGACGCTGACAAGGCGAAGGCCGCCGCGGCGCTGCCGGCCCCCACCGGTTCGTTTGCCGAGATCGTCGGGCGCATGCTGCATCGTCCGCCGTCAGGACCGCAGCCATGAAGCGCGTCACGCTTGCGGCGACCACGTTCGCGGCGGCGGCGGTCGCGCCGGGGTTGGCCTTCGCGGCGGGCAAGACCGACGCGATGACGGGGCGGCCGCTGGTCTTGCTGTTCGCCATGGCGGCGCTGTCTTTGATCCCGTTCGCAGTGCTGATGATGACCTGCTTTGTTCGGGTGTCGGTGGTGCTGTCGATCTTGCGCAGCGCCATCGGGGCGCCGTCCGTGCCACCCACGCAGGTGCTGACCGGGCTGGCCATGATCCTCACGCTGTTCGTGATGGCGCCGACCGGCGAGCGCATCTACCGCGCCGTGCAACCGGTGCTGGGCGCGGGCGCTGGCGCCGATCTTCTGAGCGGCGAAACCGTCGTCGCGTTGCAGACCGCCGGCGACCGGGCCAAGGAGCCGCTGCGCGATTTCCTGCTGAAGCACGCCGATCGCCGCGACCGCGCGATGTTCTTCGATCTGGCGCGCAAGCAGCGAACGCCGGCCGAACAGGAAGGGATGGCCGACCGCGACCTGATGGTGATCGTGCCGGCGTTCGTCGTCTCGGAGCTGCGGCGCGCCTTCGAGATCGGGTTTCTGCTGTTCGTGCCGTTCCTGATCATCGACCTGGTGATCGCCAATCTGTTGCTGGCGCTGGGGATGCACATGCTGTCGCCGCCCACGGTGTCGCTGCCGTTCAAGCTGCTGCTGTTCGTCCTGGCGGACGGCTGGCACCTGGTGGTGCGCGGCCTGGTGGAGAGTTACCTGTGAGCGGGCCGGGCGCAGAGCTGGTCCTGCGCGCCGTGCGCGAGGGCCTGCTGCTGGTCCTGGTCCTGTCGGCGCCGCCCCTGCTGGCCAGCCTGGCCATCGGCATCGTGGCGGGGATCGTCCAGGCGGCCACGCAGGTGCACGATCAGACGCTGGCCTTTGTTCCCAAGCTGCTCATCGTCATGCTGGTCTTGCTCGCCAGCGGGCCGCTGCTGGGCGTGCAGCTGCTGCGCTTCACGCACGCGCTGTTCCTGGCCATTCCCGCCGTGCGCTGAATGATCGCCGCGCCTCAGGATGTGGTCGTGCGGATGGCCGGCGTCCTGTTGCTGGGGTGGGCGCGGATCAGCCCACCCATGATCATGCTGCCGGCGTTCGGCGGTCGTCACCTGCGCCTGGAGGTGCGGCTGGCCCTGGGCGCCCTCTGCGCGCTGCTCGCCTGGCCGCAGGTGTCGACGTCTTATCAGGCCGCCGGCCTGGCGGGCGCCGGTCCGCTGCTGTGGATCTTGATCCTGGCGCGCGAGGTCGCCATCGGCGTCGCCGTCGGGTTCGTCGCCGCGCTGGCCTTTCACGCGGCGGAGGCGGCCGGGCAGCTGGGCGACGTCTTGCGTGGGGCCAATGCGGCGTCGGTGCTGGCACCCGAGGCTGCCGGTGATCGGGAGAGCCCCCTCGGTTCGCTGTATTTGCTGCTGGCCACGGTGATCTTTCTGGAAATCGGCGGGCCTGGTCGGGTGGTCGCGGCGATGACGGAGAGCTATGCGGCAATTCCGCCGGGGCTGGGGCAGGGGGCGGCGGGCGGGATGCAACAGGCGGCGTTGCTGGTGGTTTCCGCTTCCGCAAAGTTGCTGGCGTCGGCGCTGGCGCTGGCGGCGCCCCTGCTGGTCGCGCTGCTGCTGGCCGAGGTCGCCCTGGCGGTGCTGGCACGGGTGGCTCCGCAGGCCCCCATCTACTTTCTTGGGTTGCCGGCCAAGGCGTTGCTGGGTGTCGGCGTGGTGCTGGTGGGGGTCGGATTCTTGCAAGGCGCGCTGGCCCGCGGGTTTGTCGGCTGGCTGGCGCTGATGGCGCGCACGCTGGCCAGCTTTCGCGGGTAAACACGAGGGCTTGCGCTCGGCCACGCGCCAGCAAAGGGCGATTGGTTTTTTTCGAGCGAATGTTCAAGCACTGTTTCCGTTCTGTCGAAATGGGGGTGCTAGAATCGCCCCTGGAGCTTTCGTGTCGAGGCTTCCTCCCCAGTGCGGGCTGGTCGCAGCCGCCGTCGGTTGTCGGTCAGCGCTCCGCAATTTGATTTTGACCCTCGTTTCGATCGGGGGGCTGGTGGGCAATACCAGCGGCTGTGGTGACGTCAACGGCGGCAGCGCCGCGTTCCCGGGGACGGTCACCTACGAAAGCCCGGGCGGCGAATATGCCTTCAACTTGCTGGAGCCACCCTGGCGCCAGGTGATCACGACCGCGGAGGTGACCTTCGTGGTGCCGCCCAAGATCGTCACGCTGCTGCCCGACGAAGAGGGCGCGCTGTACAGCCTGCACATCTACCGGCAGAACACCGACGCGGCGTCGGCGCTGCAGGCCGAGATGCAAACCCACGCCTCGGCCGAGCAGAGCAAGGGGCCGAGCACCGTGGCGTCGGGAACTGGTTCAACCGGCGTGGAGATGAGCTGGAAGGAAAGTGCCAGCGTCTATCATCGGGACGCCTACATCAACATGGGGGCCGGGGTCAGCTATCGCCTGCATTTTTCGGCGGCGGTGCCGGTGGGGGACGACAACATGATTTCCCAGATGATCGGCAGCTTTCGAAAGGGAGGTCAGTGAAGGGCGGCGCGACGATGACGTCGGCGCTGGCGCTGGCCCGAGCGGGGCAGGCCACGATGCTGGCCCTCGGTGTCCTGGCGACGATCAGCCTGGCGCCGGCGCCACTCCGGGCGGCGCCGACGGATGGTCCGGGCGTGGTGCCGGAGATTGACGATCCCAAGGTGGCGCGACGTCTGAAGACACGGGTGGCGCTGCCGGCGTCAACCGCGCTGCCGCAGGGATCGCCGCCGGCAGCCGCCGCCACGACCGCGGCCCCGGCGTCGCCGCCGCCGGTTGTTCCGGTCGCGCCGGTTGTTCCCGTCACGCCCGTCGCTTCCGCTTCGGCGGTTCCGCCGGTCAAGGCCGCCGATGCTCGTCCGCCCGTGGTTGCCGCCGCGGGGGTGGGGGAATCGCAGGCCGTCGCGCCATCGCCTGTCACCCCGCGCGGTGAGGAGGCGATCGGACGCAAGCTGGCATCTCCCGACGAGGATGGGTTCGCCGGACCGCACGTGCCGCGGCTGAAGCTGGGCTACCGGCGATTCTCGTTCGTGCGCATCGGGGCCAGCGCGCCGGGATCGACGACGGGCGCGGCCGCCTCCGAGCCGTTCGACGTCATGTCGCTGGATTACTACCCGGTCTCGTCGTTCGTTCGCTTTGGCCTGTCCACGCAGTACGGCGCGGAGAGCGGCAGGCTGATGGGCGGCGGCGATCTGTTCATCGATCAATCGTTCTCGCTGGGCGCCCAGATCCCGGGGCATATCTTCACCCCCTTTGCCGAGACCTTCGCCGGCGGCGGCTACATGCGCCGCATGCAGTTCGGCAGCTCTGTCCCCACCGTCTACTGGCAGTACGGGGTTGACGTGGGGACGGAGATCTTCATGGCCAAGTACGCCTTCTTCAGCGTGGCGCTGGGTTATCTGCACCCGGTGAACGGGTTCACCAAGGGGCTGTCGTTCACCAGTGTCTACGTCGATACCTGGTCGTTGAAGCTGGGCATCGGGCTCTGATCGTCTAGACTGGCCACCGCCATGGCCGGGGATCCATCGTCGTCGCGCGGTGAACCGACCGAGGAGCCCACGCCGGAACGCCTGGCCGAGGCGCGGCGGCGCGGCGAGATCGCCGTCAGCCGCGACCTGATCGCGGCGGCGGCCACCGCGGCCGCCTTCATCGCGCTGGCGCTGCAGGGTCCGTCGCTGTGGCGGGGGGCGATCGGGTTTGTCAGGCAGCAGCTGGCGCAGGCGGTCAGCGGCCAGGTCTCGCCAGGTGTCGCCCTGCGGGCGGCCGTGGTGGCGGGGGGCTGGGCGCTGGTGGTCGTCGTGGGCGCGGCGGCGCTGGGGGCGCTGGCCGCGGGACTCTTGCAGACGCGGGGGCGGATCGTGATCCCGTCGCTGCAATCACCGCTGGCGCGTGGGTGGCCGGGGGCGTCGCGACGGCGCCGGGGGCCGGCGGCGGGGACGCGGGTGTTGCTGGGAATGGCCCAGGTGGCGGTGGTCGTCGCCGTCTGCTGGGGGACCTTGCGTCCGATGGTTCCGCTGGTGGCCCGTCTGGCGGGCGCGCCCGCGCCGCGAATCGCGACAGTGCTGGGCGTGCTGGCGGCCAGACTGGGGGGGCGGTTGGTGCTGGCGCTGGTCGCGCTGGCCGCGGTCGATTACCTGGCGCAATGGATGGCCAACCGGCACGCCCTGCGCATGACGCGTGCTGAAGTGAAACGCCAGCGACGCGAGACCGAGGGCGACGAACAGATCCGGGCCCGGCGGAAGCAGGCCTATCGCGACCTGCTGGCCGACGAAACCGTTTCTCAACGCGATTGAAACGCATCCCGCCCGTGTCGCGACGGGGCGGCTGATATACTGTCGCGCGATGGTTCAGGATTCAGGGAAAGCGTCGTTGAAAAAAGTTCGTAAAGCGGTCTTGCCGGTGGCAGGCCTGGGGACGCGGTTCTTGCCGGCCACCAAGGCCATCCCCAAGGAGATGCTGCCCATCGTCGACGTGCCCAGCATCCAGCTGATCGTCGAGGAGTGCGCGGCCAGCGGCATCGAGGAGATCATCTTCGTCACCTCGCGCGGCAAGTCGGCCATCGAGGATCACTTTGATCGGGCCGGCGATCTGGAGGCGCTGCTGGAGCGGCGGAACAAGAAGGCCGATCTGGAGTCGGTGCGGCGGCTGTCGACGCTGGCCAAGATCACGTCGGTGCGGCAGCCGGAGGCGCGCGGCCTGGGCCACGCCGTGCTGTGCGCAAAGGCGGCGGTGGGCGATGAACCGTTCGCCGTGCTGCTGGGCGACGATCTGGTCGAGTCCAAGCCGCCCGGCATCCGCCAGCTGCTGGATGCCTACGAACGGCGGGGGACCGGCGTCATCGGCCTGAAGGAAGTGCCCGCCGGGCAAGAGCACCTTTACGGCATCGTCGAGGGGGCGAACGTCGGGCGGCGCGACTGGAAGCTGAGCAAGCTGATCGAGAAGCCGGCCCCCGGTACGGCGCCGTCGCGCATGGCCATCATCGGGCGTTACGTGCTGCCGGCGGAGATCTTTTCGATCCTGGAAGAAACGCCGCCGGGGCGGGGCGACGAGATCCAGTTGACCGACGGCCTGGCCACGCTGTGCGCGCGGCGCGGGCTGCACGGCGTGGAGATGGAAGGGCTGCGTTTCGACGCGGGCGATCGGGCCGGGTATGTTCTGGCCGTCCTTTACTATGCTCTGCACCGCGCGGACATCGGGGCCGAGGTGCGGGCCGGCGCGCAACGACTGCTCGACGAGCTGGCGCGCGCCTGACAGTCTAGCCCGGGCGATGTCCGAAACGACGACGTCCGGGGATCCGTCGCTGCTGGAGGTCGCCGTCACGTTGCCGGTCTGGGGGACGTACACCTATCGCGATCCGCGGCCGGCGGCGGTGGTGCCGGTGGGGACCCAGGTGGTGGTCCCCTTCGGGCCGCGCACCGTCACCGGTTTCGTGGTGGGGCGGGGCGCGCCGGGCGGTGGCGGCGGTCAGGCCGTCCGGGCCATCGAGGAGATCGTGGCCGGCCAGCCGCCCTTCGATGAAGAGATGATCGGGTTCTGCCGCTGGGTGGCCGATTACTATCAGGCGCCGCTGGGCGAGGTGTTGCGCGCCGCCCTGCCGCAGGGCGAGCGCGCCGTGGCGGTGCGCAGCGTGCGCCTGACCGACGAGGGGCGGCGGGCGCTGGAGGGGCGGCGGGCCGGGCAGCAGGCGTGGCTGGTTCCGTCGGGTCCGGGCGACAGCGATCCGATCCTGACCGCGCTGGCGGCGGCGGGCGGGGCGCTGCCCATCCGGGCCATCATGCGACTGCCGGGACGGGCCAGCGCCCGTCTGTCGGCGCTGGCGGAGGACGGCTTGGTCGAGGTCGGTGACGCCGTGGTCGATCGCCGACCGCCGCCGACGGTGCCCTTCGCCGTCGCGGTCGACGGTCAGCGGGTGAAGGACATCTCTGCGCGCGCGGCGGGTCAGCGGGCGCTGTTCGCCAAACTGGGCGCACAAGCGGAGGGCGTCGATACCCGCACGCTGACGGTGGGCGAGCGCGGGCTGCTGCGCGCGCTGGTCAAACGGGGACTGGTGCGCATCGAGCGGCGCGCGGTGGCCGCTGGGTCATCATCCGCGCTGGCGCCGTCGTCGTCGTCGTCGGGTTCGACGTCATCGTCGGCTTCGTCATCGTCACACCCGTCGGCGACGACCAGGCCGCTGGCGGCGAACCCGGCCCAGGCCGAGGCCATCGCCGCGCTGGGCGCCGCCCTGGGGAAGGGTTTTGCCACCTTCGTCCTGCACGGGATCACCGGCTCGGGGAAGACGGAGGTGTATCTGCAAGTCATCGCCGAGGCGCGCGCCGCCGGACGCGGGGCGCTGGTCCTGGTCCCGGAGATCGCCCTGACGCCGCAGCTGGCGGCACGTTTTCGGGCGCGGTTCGGCGAGGACGTGGCGGTGCTGCACAGCGGGCTGCCGGCGCGCGAGCGGCTGGCGGCCTGGCGGCGCCTGCGCGAGGGCAAGGTGGGCATCGCCCTGGGGGCGCGGTCGGCGATCTTTGCCCCGGTGCAGAACCTGGGGGTCATCGTCGTCGACGAGGAGCACGACGGCTCGTTCAAGCAGGACGATGGCGTGCGCTATAACGGCCGCGATCTGGCGGTGGTGCGGGCCCAGCGCGCGGGGGCGGTGGCCATCCTGGGGTCGGCGACGCCGTCGCTGGAGTCGCACCACAACACAGTGCAGGGGCGGTTTCGCCGCCTGGCCCTGCCAGAGCGGGCCACACCACGGCCGTTGCCGTCGGTGGAGATCATCGACCTGCGCCGCCACCCGGTGGGCGCGGACGGCCTCCTGTCGGCGGCGCTGGCCGAGGCGGTGGCGGCCAACCTGGCGGCCCGCGAGCAGACCATCCTGTTTCTCAACCGGCGCGGTTTCTCGACGGTGGTGCTGTGCCGCGGCTGCGGCCACGTGGTGCAGTGCCCGCACTGCGCGGTGTCGCTGACGTACCACCAGAAGCGGGGGCGCCTGGTCTGTCATTACTGCGGCAACACAGAGCTGATGCCCCTGCGCTGCCCGTCGTGCGAGTCGCCGAAGCTGGAACGCCTGGGAACCGGGACCGAACGCGTGGAGACGTTGATCCGCCAGCGGTTCCCCGACGCGCGCGTGGCCCGACTGGATCGCGACACGGCCGACGCCGCCGACAGCAGCGGCGAGACCACGCGCGGACTGGGGCCCATCCTGGAAGGAATGCAGAGCGGGGCCATCGACATCCTGGTCGGCACGCAGATGGTGACCAAGGGGCACGACTTTGCCGGCGTCACCCTGGTGGGCGTGCTGCAGCCCGATCAGGGGATGCACCTGCCCGACTTTCGCGCGGCCGAACGAACGTTTCAGCTGCTGGAGCAGGTGGCGGGGCGGGCCGGGCGCGGCGATCGGCCGGGGCGCGTGATCATCCAGACCTACGCCCCCGATCACCCGGCCATCGCGGCGGTGCGCACCCACGACTACGCCGCCTTCGTCGCGCAGGAGCTGGAATATCGGCGCCAGTCGGATTACCCGCCGTTCGCCCGCATGGTGGTGCTGCGCCTGGACGCCCGCGACGAAGCGCTGGTGAAACACGACGCCGCGGCGGTGGCGGCGGCGGTGCGGGCGGCGGTGGGCGGGGCAGTGCGCGTGCTGGGCCCGGCCGAGGCGCCCATCGCCCGGGTGCGGGGGCGGGCCCGCTATCAGATCTGGCTGGGCAGCAAGGATCGGGCGGCGCTGGCCACGGCGGCGCGCGCGGCGGCGGCCGTCAAGCGGAATGCCGACGTCCGTCTGGCGGTCGACGTCGATCCGGTCAGCGTGCTGTGACGCGGTGGCGGTGCCGAGAGAGCACCGCCGGCGTGTTAGTCTCCCGCGACGATGAAATTGCTGATCATCGCCGGCCCCTATGAAGCGGATCGTCTCCGCAAGGCGGCGGTGTCAGCGGGGTTCGAGACGGTGGCCGTCGAGCCGGGCGAGAGCCTGTCGGGCTGGATCTCGGCGTCGCGCCCTGATCTGATCGTGATGGCGCCGAAGATCGTCAACGCTGATCCGGCGCTGGCCCTGGCCAAGGTGCGCACCATCCCGCGCGGCCGCGTTCCGATCTTCCTGGTGGGCGACGCCGCGGACGAACCGCGGTTCAAGGGGCTGGCCGACGGATTTTTCGTGCGGCCCGTGTCTCCCGATGATCTGATCGCCGAGGCCCGCTCGCTGCTGGGCACGGCGCCGCCGGCAACCGTCGGTCCGGGCGCCCCGGAAGGCGGTCAGGGCAGCGGCGGTTCGGAGCCCGTGGCTGCCGCGGAGGGAGTTCCCCAGCGCACCGGCGATCCGGGCAGCGACGGAACGCGCGAGCCAGCGAGCGGCGGCCGGACGCCGAAGAGCGGGCCGCATGGGTTGAAGACGCCGCCCAACCTGAAACCTCTGGTGGCGCAAGGCGAGGCGCCGGCGGGGACCCCGGCCCGCGCTGGACGGGGGCTGGCCCTGTCGGGCCCCATGCTGATCAGCCTGGAAGAGAGCATCGAGGCGGCGATCGAGGACGACATTCGCGAGGCGATCCGCAAGATGGGGACGCGGGACCGAACCGGAACCCCGGTCGGTCGTCCCCGGCACGCGCCCGCGGACGTGGGGGCGGCGGCAGCAGCCGGCGCGTCGTCGCCGTCGTCGTCGTCAGCCGGCGCCGGCGCGGGCCCGGCGCCGACGGCGGACAGCCAGGAATCCAGCACGGCGCTCAGCGAGCTGCGGGACGAGAGCAGTCAGAAGACGCTGGAGGTCCCGCGCGACGTGGTGGCCCGCATGGCCAGCGCGGACTCCGAGGGGCACAACGCCGCCACGGCCGCGGGCCGTTCGTCCGAGGGAGCCGGCCGGGCCGCTGGCGTGCCGGCCCCGGCCCAGGCGGGCGATCTGGCGCAGCAAGACGTCGCCATGCTGCTGGCGCGCATCTTCGTCGAACGCCTCACCGGCTGGCTGACGGTGCGCCGGGAAGGCGTCGAGAAGGCGGTCGTCTTTGAACGCGGGGCGCCCATCCTGGCCGGGTCGAACCTGCCGGCGGATCGCATGGGCGACATGCTGGTGCGGCAGGGACGGCTGTCGCCAGAGCAGCAGACGCGGAGCGTGGAGATCCTGCGCGCCACCGGGCGGCGCCTGGGCGTCGTGCTGGTGGAGAGCGGATTCATCAAGGCCGGCGAGCTGGGGCCGCTGGTGCGCCGGCACTTTGAGGAGATCATCTATTCGCTGTTCGCCTGGGAATCCGGCGAGTGGGTGCTGAGCCCCGATCGTCCCGAAAAAGAAGAGAACGTGCTGCTGAACGGGCATCCGGCGGCGCTGATCGTGGAAGGCATCCGGCGCAAGTTCAGCGTGGCCCGGCTGCGGGCCCGCGTGGGGGGAGGGCAGGTGATCTTGCGCGTGACCAATGAGGCCGGCCTGTCGTCGCTGCTGGCCGAGATGGCGCTGACCGACGACGAGCGGCGGCTGGTCGGTCTGTTCGACGGTGTGCGGGTGCTGGACGAGGTGGCGGCGCGCGCCGGCGCCGACGAGGGCACGCTGCTGGCGGTGACCTGGGCGTTGCTGCTGCTGCGCCGCCTGGGGCCGGTGTCCGACGCGGCGCCCACGGCAGGCGCCACAGGCCGTGATGCCGCGGGCGCGGGCGAGGGCGCTGCCCGCGATCGCGAGATCGATCGGGCCCGCATCCTGGCCCGCTATGCGCTGGTGCGGGAAGGCGATTATTTCCAGGTGCTGGGCGTCTCGCGGCAGGCCAGCGCGCACGAGATCCGGCGCGCGCATCAGGCCCTGCTGCGCGAGTTCGGGCGCCAGGCGCTGTCGCCCGAGCTGGCCCTTGATCTGGCGGGCCCCCTGCAGGCGATCCGCACGGTGATCGACGAGGGGGCGCGCGTGCTGGGGGATCCGCGCCATCGCCAGCGCTATCAAAGTCAGCTGCTGTCAGCCGGTCCCGGTCCCGGCTCCGAGCAGGAGCCAGCGCGATAGATGGTGGCCGACGCTGTCAGACCGCGGGCGGTCTTCTTCGGATCGCCGGAGTTTGCCGTTCCTTGTCTGCAAGCCGTGGCGGAGACCACCGACCTTGTGGCGGTGGTCAGCCAGCCGGATCGCCCGGCCGGCCGGGGCAAGCAGCTGACCGAGCCGCCGGTGAAGGTGGCGGCGCGCCAGCTGGGGCCGTCGGTTGCGCTGCTGCAGCCGGAAAAGATTCGCACGCCGGAGTTTCACCAGCAGCTGGCCGCCCTGAACGCCGACCTGTTCGTGGTGGTGGCCTACGGGCGGATCTTGCCCCAGGGGCTGCTGGAGCTGCCGCGGCTTGGCCCCTGGAACGTGCACGCCTCGCTGTTGCCGCGCCTGCGCGGAGCGGCGCCCATTCAGTGGTCGATCATCCGCGGCGAACGCCACACCGGCGTCAGCCTCATGCGCATGGAGGCGGGCCTGGACACGGGGCCTGTCGCCGCCACCGC
>DATLVT010000942.1:0-2273 GCA_035577105.1 Polyangia bacterium | reverse complement strand
GGACTGTATACGACTTCTGTCATTGCTTCCCCCCTCCTCGTGAAAGACCGCCACCAGAACGCGGGCCATGAGATTGATGAGATCGGCGCGGGTCGCCGCGTCCATCGACACCGCACTGCTTCCCTTTCGAATCATCAGGGCCAGAAGTTGAAATTGTACCACGATGACCTCCCTCGCATTCGCTTGCGGGCGTTTGCACGAGGTCATCATGAGCACGGCCTTTGGAGTCGGATTGTGATGCAATCAACGAAGCAAGAGATGGGAGCGCTTCCTTACCCAGGTGCGGTCGTTCGGAAATCATGATCTCGGCGCAATCCCGCAAAAGCATCCACACTGGAATTTTCAGTCGCCGTCCGCCGGGGTCCATGACGCAGACTGCCCCATCTCCCCGCTTCGGTCGGCGAATGATCTGCAAGGTAGCCCCACGAAGAGGGTGAAAAGGGTAGAAGACCTGAACATCCGTATTGTCCGGGCTCAGGGTATTGTGGGCGTGGGTGTCACCATCCCCATGTGCATATGATCGTGCCGGGCGGTGGCATCGCACTCGATGGAGAGCGCTGGATCTCTTCACGACCGGCGTTCCTCCTGCCGGTGCGCGTCCTCGGCAAGCTGTTCCGCCGCCTGTTCCTCACCAGACTGATCGCACTCCACGACGCCGGCAGGCTTGCCTTCTTCGGCAGCCTCGCACCACTCGCCGACCGGCGGGCCTTCCAGCGCCACCTCTCGCCGGTTCGCCATAAACGCTGGGTGGTCTACGCCAAGCCGCCCTTCGCCGGTCCCGAAGCCGTGCTCGCCTATCTCTCGCGCTATACTCATCGCGTCGCCATCTCGAACCGGCGGCTGCTTGCTTTCGACGAGACCGGCGTCACCTTCCGCTACAAGGATTATCGCCGCAATGGCGCGGACCGCCAGCAGGTCATGACGCTCGGCGTCGACGAGTTCATCCGCCGCTTCCTGCTTCACGTCCTGCCGCGCGGGTTCCACCGCATTCGTCACTACGGCCTGCTCGCCGGTTCGGCGCGCAAGGCCAGCCTCGCACGCGCCCGCGAACTTCTCGCCGTCGCGCCGCCGCCCGATGACGACGGGCCGGACGAGCCGCTCGATGTGCGCCCACCATGCCCATGCTGTGGTGGGCACATGATCATCATCGAGACGTTCGAGCGCTGGCGTCAGCCCCGCGCACCACCGCACTGCACGCCGCCAACCGCGAGAACTTCGCCGTGACCCGGCACGGCCTCACACAGTTCCCACCCGCAGCACCCCCGTTGCGGCCAACGCCCGAGTTCGTGCAATCCCGTGTCAGCGACGCCTCGAAGCTCCCTCCTGCCAGCGATTCCCACCGGCAACGCCATCAGATCCAGCGACAATTTGGACAGATCGCGTCATGTCCCACGCTTCCCACTGTCGGTCGTGACTTCGTCACGCTCAGCCGAAAACAGAAATACCCATAGACCATCATCTGCAACCAACCCGCGGGTTCGTTCCTCGCGGACTTTCGTACGCCAAGCGGCGTCCGAAACTCTTCACGAGAACTGCCTGTCCATTATCGAACCTTCAATGCGGAAGAGCAGACGTTCAGGTCGACAGAAATTCGGAGCGAGTGTTGGAGTGGCCAAATTGTTCTGCACAGCATTTCGGTTCTGATAGATGGATACCTCTGCCAAACCTTTCGAATGATCGCCGGGACAGAAAATCGAGCGCTGACCCGTACTATTAGGGTTGCAAATCGACGTTCGCCCAAGTTTAAATCCAGGCATGGCGACCAGGAATATTAGCGGCATCATTGCAGGCAATTATACCCTGAGCGGGGTCTACGCGTCGCTTGTGATAGAACCCGCCGCCGAAATCCAGGGCCAATTGTTCGGCAATTCCCAAGCCGACACGATTACCAATCTCGGCGGCACGGTCACCAATGGCGTCGCGCTGACCGCCGGGGGCACGATCGCCAATGACACCACCGCGCGGATCACCGGATACAACGGCAGCAACGGCGTCTACCCCTCCGGCGCCGGGGGCTCGGGTGGCGCCGGAATCAACCTGGCGGGCGGTGGCAGCATCATCAATGACGGGACAATCGGTGGCGGCTCGGGTGGCGACGGGGGGGACGGCCTAAAATTCACGTTTTCCAGCGGTGGTTACGGTTCAGACCAAACAGAAATTATAGACGGCGGTTCTGGCGGAGTGGGTGGCGCCGGGATCAGCCTGGCGGGTGGCGGCAGCATCGCCAATAGCGGCATGATCGTCGGCGGGAACGGCGGCTACAGGGGCGCCGG
>DATLVT010000941.1:0-2721 GCA_035577105.1 Polyangia bacterium | reverse complement strand
CTGGCCATGGCGGGGATCGACATGGAGGGGGCCAACCTTGATGATGAAAAGATGCGCGAGTCGTTCCGCACCGAGGCCGAGGAAGAGGCGCGCGGGACCATCCTGATCCAGGCCATCGCCGAGCGCGAGGCCATCCTGGTCAGCGACGCTGACATCCAGAAGAGCATCGCCGAGATCGCCGCCGCCCGGCAGGAGAGCCCGAAAAAACTTCGCGCCGAGTTCGAACGCGATCACCGCATCCACCAGGTGCGCAGTCAGATACTGGAACAGAAGACGCTTGATATGCTGATCGCTCAGGCTAAGATCACCGACGAGAATCCTCAGGATCCGGACAGCCTGATCGTGAGCCCTCAGTCCGAACGGTTGATTGTCACGCCTGAAGAGGCGCGGGCCGAGGTCGACGCCACCGCCAAGAAGAAACGGAAAACACCATGAGCGATCGCGACCGCTTCCTCCTCTCCGCTCCGCCGATTGTCGACAGCCCTCCGCCGGCTGCCCGCAACTTCATCATCCCCACGGTCATCGAGCAGACCCATCGTGGCGAGCGCGGCTGGGACATCTTCTCGCGGCTGCTCAAGGACCGGATCATCTTCCTGGGCACCGCGGTCGACGATCAGGTGGCCAACATCGTCATCGCCCAGTTGCTGTTTCTGGAGAGCGAGGACCCCGACAAGGACGTCATGCTCTATATCAACTCGCCGGGCGGCATGGTCACCGCCGGGATGGCCATCTACGACACCATGCAATACGTGCGTCCCGACGTGGCCACCTTCTGCATGGGCCAGGCGGCGTCGATGGGCGCCTTCCTGCTGGCCGCCGGCGCCAAGGGCAAGCGGTTCTCGTTGCCGCACGCGCGCATCCTGATCCACCAGCCGCTGGGCGGATTCTCCGGCCAGGCCACCGACATCGACATTCACGCCAAGGAGATCCTGCGGACTCGCGACAAGCTCAACGAGCTGCTGGTCAAGCACACCGGCCAGTCGATCGACCGCATCAAATCGGACACCGAGCGCGATTACTTCATGAGCGCGATGGAGTCGAAGGAATACGGAATTATCGACGAGGTCCTGGTCCAGAAGCCGTCCACGCCACCCGGAAAGTAACGGCGTCAGACCGGCGCCTGCCGCGCCAGAATTTTGACCTGCGCAACCGCTAACGCGGCCGGCGCTCATATGCTAGGTTTGTAGGAGTGCCGACCGAGCGCAAGCGCGACGAACACGGGAACCTCTCCTGCTCTTTCTGTGGCAAGAACCAGAAGGAGGTGAAGAAGCTCATTGCGGGCCCCACCGTCTACATCTGCGACGAGTGCATCGGGCTTTGCAACGACATCATCGCCGAGGAGATCGAGAAGGAATCGGAGAGCTTTGGGCTGGCCCCGGTGCCCAAGCCGGCCGACATCAAGGCAGTCCTTGACGACTACGTGATCGGGCAGGAGCGGGCCAAGAAGATCCTGGCCGTGGCCATCCACAACCACTACAAGCGCATCGACGCCAAGGTGGGGGCGGAGGACGTCGAGCTGGGCAAGTCGAACATCCTTCTGCTGGGCCCCACCGGTTGCGGCAAGACGTTGCTGGCGCAGACCCTGGCCAAGATCCTGAACGTTCCGTTCGCCATCGCCGACGCCACCAACCTGACCGAGGCCGGGTACGTGGGAGAGGACGTCGAGAACATCATCGTCAACCTGCTGCAGAACGCCGACCACGACATCGAGAAGGCGCAGCGCGGGATCGTCTACATCGACGAGATCGACAAGATCGCCCGCAAGGGGGAGAACCCTTCGATCACCCGCGACGTGTCCGGCGAAGGCGTCCAGCAGGCCCTGCTGAAGATTCTTGAAGGGACGGTCTGCAACGTGCCGCCCAAGGGGGGGCGCAAGCATCCCCAGCAGGAGTTCCTGCAGGTCGACACCACGAACATTCTCTTCATCTGCGGCGGCGCTTTCGTCGGCCTGGAAGAGATCATCGAGCAGCGTATCGGGCAAAAGCAGATCGGGTTCGGCGCCAAGATCCAGTCCAAGAAGGAACGCCGGATCTGGGACCTCTTGCGCGAGGTTCAGCCTGAAGATCTGCTGAAGTACGGGATGATCCCGGAGTTCGTGGGCCGGCTGCCGGTGATCGCGCCGCTGCACGAGCTGGACGAGGCGGCGCTGATCGACATCCTGACCAAGCCCAAGAACGCCCTCATCAAGCAATACCAGAAGCTGTTCGAGATGGACGGCGTCAAGCTGCGCTTTACCAAGGGGGCCCTGTCGGCCATCTCCGCCGACGCCCAGAAGCACAAGTCGGGCGCCCGCGGCCTGCGCGCCATTCTTGAACAGGCGATGCTGGACATCATGTTCGACGTACCAACCTCCGGGTCGACGATCCGCGAGGTGGTCATCAACGAGGAGACCATTCAAAAAGGTCAGCAGCCGATCCTGATGTATCAAAAAGGGACGGCGGTGGCGGGGGAGCGTTCGGCTTCGTAGTAACAGGGAGGTCAGTCGATGCGTCGATGGTTCATGTGGATTCCGGTGCTGATGGTGGCCTCGCTGCTGTTCTGGACCTTGGCGCTGTCGCTGGGCGGAATGTCGCTGATGGCGGCCAACAAGCTGTCGCTGGTCGAATCGCACTGGCCCTGCACACACCAGGAGGCGTCCGCCGACATGGACGGCGCCGGGTCGCGCAACGGCTATGACCCCATCGTCGTCCACATCGAGGAATCGGGCGAGCCCGAGGACGT
>DATLVT010000940.1:0-3962 GCA_035577105.1 Polyangia bacterium | reverse complement strand
GGTTCCCACCGCATGCGTTCCTCCCTCGCGACAGTCTCTACATGATGCACAAGACGGCCGCGCAATAGCAAGAGAGATCAAATGTTGTCTGTCCAGCCTACCACCTGAACAAGCCCGGAAGCACCGCCGCTGGCATAGAAGACGTTCGCGCTCTCCAACATCAACTCTCCCATCACTGGGCTCTCGCCGGTCGTGAAGAACTGATAGATGGGAACGGGGGTCACCGACTGCGGGCCGGCGAAGTTGGCATTCGGTCCCAGACCCAACTGCATGGAGGAAGCATTCGACGAGATGAGGAACTTCCCAATGGAGGCCGTGGTAGGAATAGTGGTCGCGGTCGACGTGCTTACGCCGGTGAACGTCGTTAGATTTATGGTGCCGGCCGAGCCGCTGGCGATCGTCGGGTAAGCGTGTGTTCCATCGGTGACATATTGCAGCTGCCGGCCCTGCTGCAGCGTTCTCACGAGGTTCGAGCTGCCGTCAGTGAAGGTGGCGCCGACCCTCGCCTTGAAAGTGTAGCCGCTCGGCAGCGTAGGCGCCGTTGCCGACAACGACATCAATCCGCCAATGGTGTTGCTGGTGGGATTGCCGATCACCCATACGAATATCTTCGCGCTGACGAGCGAGAATGCGCTCTCCAGCCCATTCACTGCGCCGGTCGTCGCGGTCGAAATGGTGTGACTGCCGCTCGTGACACGCCACGTCTCGCCTTGGCCATCCTCAAGGATCAATTCGTCGTAAGTGATGAGGAACTGACTGTTCGGAGTACCAGGCGCCGTGAAGCCGTTCCGCGCGCCCGCGTTGCCGCAATAGAGGTTCTTGAAACTGGCACCCGGAAGCGGAGATGTCGGCACTGGCGACTGTAGGCGCCATTTAGTGGCGGTGCCGTCATACTTGAACACCGCGCTCTGCCCAGGCCGCAGTACCATCGGCCGCGGCAAGGTGACTTGGTTTGCGGCGCTGCCGACACCCGGTAGGATCGTCAGATTGGTCGTGCCGACGTTGTCGAGTATCTTGATATCGCCATCGGAGGTGGCGAGCATGCCACTGAGCGTTACGTTATCGGCGGTCGTGCTGACCTCGATGACGACCGCGGTGGCCCATCCGGTGGGGTTCCAGTCGGTCGTGCTGTTGATGGCCGCTGGGGTAATTTTCCCAGTGAAGGCGAGCTGCGCGGTTACCGCCGTGATGGAGACGCTATTCAGAAACGCCAGCGCGCCGAGCCCGAG
The DNA here is from genome assembly GCA_035577105.1 of Polyangia bacterium. Lineage (GTDB taxonomy): Bacteria > Myxococcota_A > Polyangia > Fen-1088 > Fen-1088 > DATKEU01. Next base: position 2,733 of record DATLVT010000940.1, on the reverse strand, counting down.
AAGGGTCTTCTGGCTCGCCAAGGTGGCAGTGAGGAAGGCACGGCCATCGGCGGTACTGTCGCTGATTTGCGATGCGGTGTGTGTGTGGCTGGTCGCCGCCTTGTTGTCTTCAAGGTTGTTGAGCGATGTCTGCACGTTCGTGACGACGTTCGTCCCATGCGCGCTGACGGCAACCTGAGAGGCGGTCCCGAGTGATATCGCCGTGAGGTCGAAAATCTGCAGCCACTTGCCGGCGGCGAGGTCGGTCGCAAAGACGCCGGACGTGTGCGACACCAGGCAGATGTACATCTTGCTGCTTTGGAGCACGCAGCTCGCCGGCGACGCGGTGTAGGCGGTCCCTGTTACCCACGCCGTCGGAGCCGTGAACCCAGCGGTGAGCTGGGAACTCAGTTGCGCGGGCCCGACGCTGGCATTCTTCAGGGTGGTGTCGTCGTTCTGGATGAGCGCCAGGTCCACCAGGATCGCGTCGAGCGTCGTCTTGATGGCGTTGTACTCGGCGTCGAGATCGTTGCCGGGCGGCGGCGTGCTCGGGCTTAGCGCCGACAGGTTCGAGAAACTGGTAAGCCGGTTATATGTAGGGGGCTGTGCCATTGGTCAGATGTTGTTGCGCAGGAGGGTTCGCACTAAAAACTCCGCTATGTCGTAATTTCCGAAAGCGTTCGGATGCAGCCCGTCATTATACCAATTGGCAGCGCCACTGGCCAAAGCCTCCTGCCCCCCGAGGTCCTCATACCGTTGCCATAGATCGGCTAGCACCGTATTCGTTCCGGCGGCCGTCCGCATCGCGTCGGTATACGCCTGCTGGTTCACCTTTGACGTATCGGATAGCGCGGAGGGCGGCCATGTCCAGAAGATCGCATCCTGGGATAACGCCGCCACCATATCCCCTCGGATCGTCGCGAGGTTGGTGGCGTAGGTGCCAAGATTGACACCGTTGGACAGGTCATTTCTCCCAATGCACAGAACGGCTATCTCGCAGGGAACCCCTAATATGAACGTTCTGGAACTAGTTGCCACAAGATATGTGGTGGGCTGCCCCGTCGCGCCCATCGAACGTATCAGCATTGTGCTGGCGGTCGACAGAAACGGCTCGATGCCGGCGATTTCAATCTTATTCGTGGCGCCGTTGGTGATGATCAGCGAACTTGTCGCCGCGGCGTTCCTCATGATGCGTGTCCGCATCCAATTCGTAACGCCAGCCTGCGATATAGTGACGGTCGTGACGCCACTGCCGGAAGCAATCGAGCCGCCCCCACTAGCGAGAAAAGTCGCCCAATTGAAGGTGCCTCCGTCACCCAGCGTCAGCGTCATGCTGCCAACCGCGCCATTGTCGCTTCCCCTGTACCAATATACGTCGATGATGTCGTGCGAGTATCCAGGGGTATACGTCATCGTGCCGGCGTTGCTACTACACAGAAACGTCTTGCCGCCCGGCATTTGTGTCCATTGACCCCATGACCCGGTGAAGACCAAGCGTGGCTCCCACGCCGTCAGCTCCGCAGTGGTGCCAAAGTCGAAACCGAAGATGGTGTTTATTGAGTTGATGCCGCGCCTGGTCAACTCATCGGCCATGCGCTGACCAGGTGAGTATTTCTGAATTAGACCCCCGCTTCCCTTCGTCAGGCTGTCGCCATAAAGATGCATGCGCGGAAAAGCCGGGGTGGCGTTGAACATCGAATTAATGGCGGCCGCCGTCTGCTTGAGATTGGCCGGCGTTCCATTCGTGATATAAGCGGAGTTGGAGCCGGGGGGGCCCGCGGGCCCGCGAGGCCCGGTACTCGTCGCTATGATCGCGGCCGCCTGGGTCATGAGTTGCGACAGAGTCGGACTCAGCTGCGGTGTATCTATGGCGCCATTCTGCACCGCGCCGTCGTCGCGTTGGATGCTGCGCAGGTTGGATAGAGTCTGGTCAAGCGTCGTCTTGAGCGCGTTGAACTCGACGTTGAGTTCCTGCCCGGGAACATGCCCGATGTTCGTGCCCGGGAGGAAATCGTGGCTCGGGCTATAGGGTTGGGGCTGGGCCATTGTGCTACGCCACCGGCGCTTTCAGTTTGAATTGATCGAAGGCGGGGTCGAGTGGCGGCCGCTCGGGGTTATCGCGTCCTTGGCTGAAATTGCGGATGCCTCTCACGAGATGCGTCGGCCAGAACCACCACTGGCCATCTTCCTGCAAGGTCCCCCATAAAGTGTTGTTCTCGGTCCCGTCGTAGATCAGGAAGTGGCAGACGCCATGCCCCTTCGGAGTGTTCAGCTCGATTGGGGGATCGAGCTGAAGAGGCTTCGCCATCAGGGGATTGTGGTCGGATCGGTCTGGCCGGCCGTAAAGCTCAGACCAGCGTTGGCCGCCACGAGGTCGTCGTGCATGGCTTTGATCGCCGCCAGGTCCTCGGCATCGATCGCGGCCGCTTGCTTGGCCAGCAGATCGTTCACCTTGACCTGCACGTCATGGACGTTGCTCTTGAGGGCGACGATATCAGCTTGGACCGTGGCGACGTTTGCATCAATCATACTGAGTTTCCTTTCGAGGTTGTAGAGAGTGGAGACGAATGACCAGAGACCCACGTCAGTAGCCGGCCATGCCGCCCCCACCCATCATCTGCGGCGGCGACATTGGATGCGGCTTCGGGTTACCGGGATTCGGCTGCATGACGTGCCCGTAGGGCGCCGTAGGAACGCCACTGGGCCGCAATGAGACGGGGGCGCCAGGCGAGCGAGGCGCAGGCCCGGGCGCGG
>DATLVT010000939.1:0-7302 GCA_035577105.1 Polyangia bacterium | reverse complement strand
TGCCGGCGCCCGCGATTTCCTGATCAAACCGTTCGACGTCAAGGCGCTGGAAGAAGCCGTCGCCAACGTCCTGCGGCCGGCGCAGCCGACCAGCCCGACGGGCGATCCGGTCAGCTGGCGCAACAAGCACGCGCCCTGGATGCTGGGCAACGACGCCTCGATGCTGCCGGTGCTGGCGCTGATGTCCCAGGTCGCCGACACCCGCTGCACCGTCCTCATCACCGGTGAATCGGGAACCGGCAAGGAGCTGGCCGCGCGCTCGCTGCACGCCGGTTCGGTTCGCTCGGCAAAGCCGTTCGTGCCGGTGAACTGCGCCGCGATCCCTCCCTCGCTGGTGGAATCCGAGCTGTTCGGCCACGCCAAAGGCTCCTTCACCGGCGCCACCACCTCGCGCGTCGGCCGGTTCCAGCAGGCCGACGGCGGCACCATCTTCCTCGACGAGATCGGCGAGATGGAGATGGGCGTCCAGGCCAAGCTGCTGCGCCTGATCCAGGACGGCGAGCTTTACCCGGTGGGCGAGGAGACCCCGACCAAGATCGACGTGCGCATCCTGGCCGCCACCAACCGCCAGCTGGAGCGCGAGGTGGCCGCCGGACGGTTTCGCGCCGATCTCTACTGGCGCCTTAACGTCATCCCCGTCGAGATGCCCAGCCTGCGCACGCGCGCCACAGACATCATCCCGCTGGCCGAGCACTTCGTCACCCGCGCCAACGATCGTCACAAACGCCAGGTGATCGGATTCGATCAAGCCGCGCTGGGCGCCATGCGCACGTACGCCTGGCCCGGCAACATCCGCGAGCTGGAGAACGTGGTCGAGCGGCTGGTGATCGTCAGAGGCTCGGGAACGCTGGGACTGGCTGATCTGCCCCCCGCCATCCGCAACCCGCGCGACGTGACGCCCCTGTCGACGCCGATGCCCGAGCTGCCCAAGGACGGCACCGACCTGCGGGCCATGCTGGAAGCGGTGGAAGAACGAATGATCGGCGAGGCCCTGGAACGCACCGGCGGCAACAAGAACCGCGCCGCCGAACTGCTGGGCCTCAACCGCACCACGCTGGTCGAGAAGCTGCGCCGCAAACGCGTCTCGCCGCAGTTCTGACCGGCGCTGTCGTCTACTGCTGGATCTGCGTTCCTTGTAACGTCGCCCGACCGCCGGTGACCATGTTGGCCTGGATCGCCGAATAGGCGGCTTCGGAGGTTGAGTTGGGGGTGATGTTGGGCAGCGTTTCCACCTTCAAGGCGTAGACAGCGTAAAGATAGTTCTGCCGGGAGTTCATCGCCTGGGGGCACGGCCCCAGGTAGCCGAAGCCGTTGAACCCGTCGAGGTTGACGTGCACCTGCTTGGCGCCAGCGGGCGTTGCCGGCATGGCGACGTGCTCGACGTTCATGGCCAGCGAGGTGACGCTGGCCGGGATGTCCCACATGACCCAGTGCTTGGACATGTCCGGGGCGTTGTGAATCAACGTCATCGCGTAGCTCTTCGTTCCTGCCGGTCCCGGCGTCCATGACAGCGGCGGCGAGATGTTCATCCCCCGCGGCGTGACCTGATCGCACTTGTACATCAGAGGCACTTCCATCCCCATGGTGAAGGCCGAGCTGGTCAACGCGAAGGGCCCGCTGGGAACCTCCGCCGCGGTTTCGGTTGGCGCGTCTTGCGTCGTCGCCGTATCGACGGGTGCGTCCATCGCGCCACCGCCGCTGCCGACGCTGCCGCCGGTCCCTTCCACGGTCCCGCCCGAGCCCGTCACGCCCCCGCTGCCCGTCGGCGCGGCGCCGCCGCTTCCGGTGCTGCCGCCCGAGCCTGTGGCGGTCGAGCCTCCACTGCCGGTTGACGGTCCGTTTCCACCACCGCTGGAGCAGCCCACCAGCAACAAGCCACTGCAACCGAACAGCACTGCCGTAACAGACCGGGAAAAATCGTTGGACATGAGCACGCTCCCGTCCGTCGGTTATGGCCGACGGACGGACCTCAAGTCAACCGGCGATCCGGATGGCGCGTGCTCAGGTCAGGCGCGGCAGCGCTTCGGCCATGCGCCTGATGCCCTCTTCGACGTTCTTCATCGACGTCGCGTAAGACAAGCGGACATAGCCCGGTGCGTGGAAGGCCGAGCCAGGAACCACCGCCACCTTGGCCGCCTCGATCAGGTACTCGCACAGCGCCAGATCGTTCTCGATCTTCTTGCCCTCGGGGGTCTTGCGGCCGATGAACGCAGACAGATCCGGAAAGGCATAGAAGGCGCCCTTCGGCTCGACGCACTTCACGCCGGCGATCTCGCGCAGACGGGCCACCATCACCTTGCGGCGCTTGTCGAACTCCAGCCGCATCTTCTCCAGCTCGTCGGTGGGCCCTTCGATGGCGGCCTGAGCCGCCGCCTGCGCCACCGCCGCCGCGTGCGTGGTCGACTGCCCCTGCAGCGTGGCCATTCCTTCGATGACCGCCTTGGGGGCCATGGTGAATCCAACGCGCCAGCCGGTCATGGCGAACGCCTTCGACACACCGTCGATGATGATCGTGTGCGCCCGGACCTCGGGGCTCATCGTCGCCGGCTGGAAGAACGTGGCGTCTCCGTACAGCAAAGTCCGGTAGATGTCGTCGGTCATCAGCCAGACGTCTTTGTCGACGGCCAGCTTGGCCAGGCCGCGCAGCGTGGCCTCGTCGTAGACGGCGCCGGTCGGGTTCGACGGCGAGCAGACCAGGATCAACCGCGTGCGTGGCGTGATCGCCTTTTCCACGTCTTCCACGCGCACCTGGAAATTGCTTTCCGCGGACGTCGGCACGTTGACCGGACGCCCGCCGGCCAGCTTGACGATGTCGTTGTAGCTGACCCAGGCCGGCGTCGGAATGATCACCTCGTCGCCCTCGTCGACCAGCGCGTGCACGGCGTTGAAGATCGACTGCTTGGCGCCCGAGCTGACGATGATCTCGCTGGGGTCAATGGACAGCCCGTGGGCCTTGCCCAGCCAGGTGGCCACCGCCTTGCGCAGCGGGACCGTCCCCTCGACCAGCGTGTACTTCGTCGCGCCGGCGTCGAGGGCCTTCTTGGCCGCCTCCTTGATATGCGCGGGCGTATCAAAGTCAGGCTCGCCGGCGCCAAAGCTGACGACGTCGATCCCCTGCGCCTTCAGCTTGGCCGCCTTGGCGGACACGGCCAGCGTTGGAGACGGTTCAACCACGGACAGTCTGCGAGCGAGCTTCAACGAACGACTCCTTTCAGATTCTTTGCCTTCAGGGCAGCGACCACGGCGGCCGGAACCATCCGCGAGACGTCGCCGCCCATCAAGGCAACTTCTTTTACCAGGGATGAGGATACAAAAAAGCTCTCCTCGCTGGTCATGAGAAACACAGTTTCGACCTGAGGGGCCAGGTGGCGGTTCATGTGCGCCTGCTGGAACTCGTATTCAAAATCGGCCAGCGCGCGCAGGCCGCGGATGACCACGCCCGCCCCGCGCCGCCGCACGTAGTCGACCAGCAGCCCTTCAAAGGCGTCCACCTCGACGCGGGGATCGCGCCCGGCGGCCTCCAGGATCATCGCCCGCCGCTCTTCGATGGTGAACAGCGGCGCCTTGCGCGGGTTCTCGGCCAGCGCCACCACCACCTGGCCGAAGATCCCCAGCGCCCGTCGCAAAATATCGGCGTGCCCGTTGGTGATCGGGTCGAAGGTGCCGGGGTAGACCGCCAGGGTGCTCATGCGGAAAACGCGCTCAGCAGCCGCGGCCAGGAAGCGAAGGCGTCACGATCGCCCGCCGCGATAAAAACTCAGCTCGGTGTCGCCGTATTCACGCCGGTCCGCCAGGAACAGCCCGCCCACCGAACCGCTGACACTGCCAGGAGGGCGATGGCGGCGATCGTGCTCGACGATCACCACCGCGCACGGTTCCAGCAATTCACGGCTGCCCAGCTCGCCCAGCACCGCCTCCACGTCTTGCCGGTAAGGTGGATCGACGAACGCCCAGGCAAAGTGCTGATGATCGGCGGCCAGGCGCCGCAGCGCCGTGCCCACGTCGGCGCCCATGACCTGGCTGCGCTCCTCGAAGGCCAGCTCGCGAATGTTGCGGCGCAGGGCGGACAGGGCCTGCGGATCCCGTTCCACGAACACGGCGCGACCGGCTCCTCGCGACAGCGACTCCAGGCCCAGGGCGCCGGTGCCGGCGAACAGATCCAGAATCGCGCCGCCGGGCGGTGGACCAAGGATGTTGAAGATGGCCTCGCGAATCTTGGCCGCCGTCGGTCGGGTGCGGGCGCCTCGTGGAGCGATCAAACGACGACCCCTGTCAGCCCCCCCGGTCAACCGCATTGCGAGGATAGTACCTACTCCCTTGCGTTCCGGCGGTCAAATGCCCGGAACGGAGTGACATCCTGGCGACCCGCGTAATCCTTTTGACCACCCAGCCGCTGCTCTGCGGCGCGGCGCAGGGCAATCGGTGATAGAATCGCCACCGCCGTATGTCGCGAATTGTTGCTTTCTTCGACGTGGACCGAACCCTGGTCGCGTGCAACACGGGCCGTCTTTTTCTGCGAAACCTGCGCCGCCGCGGTGAGATTTCCTTCCTCCGGGCGATGCGCGCCATGGGCTGGATCCTGAAGTATCACCTGTCCTTGATTGATCTTCAGCAGGTGGCGGCGGCCCTGGTGGCCCAGATGCGAGGCGTCTCGGAGAAGGATTTCGCCGACCAGTGCCGGACCTGGGTGGAGGACGAGATTCTCCCCTTGCTGCTCCCGGCCGCGCTGCGCCAGATCGAATTCCACCGCGAGCAGGGACACCTGCTGGCGATCCTGTCGTCGTCACCCAGTTACGTGACGCGTCCCATTGCCGAGACCCTGGGGCTGGACGAGACGCTGTCCACGCAGTTCGAAGTGGTGGACGGACAGTTCACCGGCAAGCTGCTGGGACCGGCCTGCTTTGGCCTGGGCAAGGTCCACTGGGCGGAGAAGCTGACCGCCAGCCGCGAACTGGACCTGCAGGCCAGCTGGTTTTACACCGACTCCTACAGCGACCTGCCCATGCTGGAACGGGTCGGCCATCAGGTGGTGGTGAATCCCGATCCGCGGCTGCGGCGTATGGCCAGGCAGAGAGGGTGGCCGGTGCGGAACTGGAACGAGGTGCCGGCGTGAGCGTCTACTCGGCGCCCTGGTACACGCCGTCGGTGCAGCGCCTGCTGGATCTCGCGCTGGAGGAGGACGTCGGGCGCGGCGACGTCACCACGGCGGCGGTGATCGACGAGACCCAGGAGGCCGAGGCCGACATCATCGCGCGCGAACGCCTGGTGGTGTGCGGCCTGGGGGTGGTCGAGGCCGTCTTCATGCGTTTCGACTGGCGCACGCGCGTCCGCACCAAGGTGGCGGACGGCGATCCGGTGGCGCCGGGAACGCTGGTGGCCACGGTGCGCGGCCCGGCGGCGGCCCTGCTGGCCGGCGAGCGCACGGCGCTGAACTTCATCCAGCGCCTCTCCGGCATCGCCAGCCTGACCCAGGCCTTCGTGGCGGCGGCGGGTGGCGCCAAGCTGCGCGTCACCGACACGCGCAAGACCGTCCCCGGGATGCGGGCCCTGGAGAAGTACGCGGTGCGCACCGGCGGCGGGGCCAATCATCGGGCTGATCTGGCGTCGGGCGTCTTGATCAAGGACAACCACATCGCGCTGGTGGGCAGCGTGCGCGAATGCATCCGGCGGGCGCGGGCCAACGCTCCCCATGGGCTTCGCATTTGCGTGGAGGTCGACGACATGGCCCAGCTGGACGAGGCCATCGAAGCCGGCGCCGAGGTCATCCTGGTGGACAACTTCGGCATCCGCGAGCTGGCCGATGCGGTCAAGCGCGTGCGCGATCGCGCCCCGCGCACCATCGTCGAGACGTCGGGCGGGGTGACGCTGGATCGCATGCGCGAGATCAGCAAGACCGGCGTCGACGTCATCTCGGTCGGCGCGCTGACCCACTCGGCGCGCGCCGTGGATCTCTCGCTGGAGATCCGCCCCGTCGACGAGATCCGGTCCAGCGACCGCGACCGCGGGTGATCGTTCCGCCCCTCACGTCGGAGGCTCTGACGGCGGCGCTGCCGACGCGCTGGCTGGGGCGCCCCAACATCGTCGTGGCCACCTGCCCGTCGACGAACGACCTGGGCATGCAGCAGGGACGGGCCGGCGCACCCGAGGGGCTGGTGGTGGTCAGCGACACGCAGTCTGGCGGCAAGGGGCGGCTGGGACGGATCTGGCATTCTCCCGCCGGCGAGAATCTGTATTTTTCGATCCTGCTGCGCCCCACGCGTCCGGCCGTGGAGGTCCCGCCGCTGACGTTGCTGGCCGGCGCGGCCGTGGCCCAGGCAGTGGCGGGGTTCGGCGTGGTGCCGCGCCTGAAATGGCCGAACGACCTGCTGCTGGCCGGCGCCTGGCAGGGACCGCCGCGCAAGGCGGGCGGCATCCTGACCGAGATGGCCACCGAGGGGCAGCAGGTGGCCCACGTCGTGGTCGGCATCGGCCTCAACGTGAACACGCGCCAGTTTCCCGCCGCGCTGGCCGACAAGGCCACGTCGCTGTCGGTGGCGCGCGGAAGCGGAGAACGTGGCGGCGAACCGATCGATCGCCTGGCGGTGCTGGTCGCCGTTCTGGGGGCGTTCGAAGCCGCGTATGAACGGTTTCGCGCCGAGGGCCCGATCGCCGCGGTCGCGTTGTGGAATCCGTACGCCGCGATCGGCGCCCGCTGCCGCGTCCGCGCCGCCGACGGCAGCGACGTCGAGGGCGTCTCGCTGGGGCTGGATCCCGACGGTGCCCTGCGGGTCCGGGACAATGACGGCCGGGTCCATCGCGTGGTATCTGGTGAAGTCACAACATGACTTCCCCCGAGGCAGCGGTTCTGGGCCTGGTCCAGGGCATCACCGAGTTTCTTCCCATTTCGTCGACGGCCCACCTGCGCATCGTGCCGGCGCTGCTTGGCTGGGACGATCCCGGCGCGGCCTTCACGGCGGTGTTGCAGCTGGGCACCCTGGCCGCCGTCATCGGCTATTTTCTGCGCGAGCTCTGGACGATGGTGATCGCCGCGCTGGCCGCCGCCCGCGATCCGGCGCGGCGCGACGATCCCAGCGCGCGCCACCTGCTGTACCTCATCGTCGGGACGATTCCCGTCGGTGTGGCCGGCATCCTGCTCAAGCACGCCATCGAGGGCTCCTTCCGCTCGCTGTGGGTGGTGGCCTCGTCCATGATCCTGGTGGCGCTGGCCCTGGCCTACGTCGAGAAATCCGCCCGTCACGAACGCGGTTACGACAGCATTCGCCTGCGCGACGCGATCATCATCGGTTGCGCCCAGACCCTGGC
>DATLVT010000938.1:0-4880 GCA_035577105.1 Polyangia bacterium | reverse complement strand
GCTTCCAGTCGTTGTTTCAATTCAGTGTAAAGGCGCTCCAGATTTGGTTCCGTCAGCTCGCTGTCCCACACCAAGGTTGGATCAATGGTCGCCGAGACGAGGGTATCGTAACGAAATCCCGGATCCGCCTTCTCCAGATTGCGCAGGCTGCGCAGGAAAAGGCCACCGCAGACCACCACCACGATCGAGATGGCCAGTTGCCCCATGACCAGGATCTGGCGAATGCCCAGGCGGCGCATTCTCTGGCCTTCCGCGCCGATGTCGGTCTTCAGCGCCGTCAGGACATCGGCGCGCGCCGATCGCACTGCCGGCAGAACGCCGCACAGCAGACCGGCTGTCAACGCGCTGCCCACCACCCACAGCATCGTCCGGGCGTCGGGTTCGAACGTCAGCTCGAAACGAAACGTCTTGGGCGGGACAAAGGCGTGCATGAGATCGGCGAACCACAGCGCCAGCACCAGCCCCAGGACGCCGCCAATCCCGGCCAGCAGCAGACTCTCGGTCAGCAGTTGCCGAACGATGCGCCCGCGCCCGGCGCCCAGCGCCAGACGGATCCCGATCTCCTTGGTCCGCGCCGTGGCTCGCGCCAGCAGTAAATTGGCCACATTGGCGCAGCCGATCACCAGCACCAGGCAGGTGATCACCAGGGCCAGCGTGCAGCTCAGTCTCACCGAATCGTAATACCGCCCATAGCGGCCCCGAATTTCCGACGCCACGTACAGATCGATGCCGGCGTCGGTGACGGGGAATTGGCGGGAGAGCTCTTCGGACAGCACCTTCATCCGCCCGTCCGCCTGCGCCATGGTGACGCCGTCCCGCAGGCGCGCGAATGCGGAGAACCGTTGCACGTTGCGATCCGTCGTCATTCCGTCGTCGCCGCCGTCCAAGCGTTTCAGCAAGGCCAAGGGCGCCCAGAAGTCCATGCGTGACTGAATGACGGCGCCCTTGAACCGGGGCGGCATGACTCCGATGATGGTCAGCGCCGTCTGGTTGAAATAGATCTTGCGGCCCAGGACGGCCGGGTTGGCGCCGAACCGTCGGCGCCACAGACCATTGGCGATCAGCACCACCGGATCGGCGCCGGGATTGACACCTTCGTCCGGAGAAAATCCTCGCCCCAGCGCGGGGCGGACGCCCAGCACCGCCAGGAAATTGCCGCTGACCAGCTCGCCGTTGATCACCTCTGGCGCTTCAGTCCCGCGCCCGCGCCGGCTCTCGCCGTTGCTGACCGCATACCCGTCGATCATCGATACCGCGACGCCCGAGAAGACCTGGTCCTCGGCGCTGGCTGCCAGATATTCACCGTAGGACAGCGCGCCCCAGCCCAGTGGCTGGTTGTGGCGACGGGCCTGCACGCGCACCAGGCGCTCCGGATTTTCCACCGGCAGCGGACGCAACAGGAACGTGTTCACTGCGCTGAACACCGCGGCGTTCACGCCCAGTCCCAGCGCCAGGGCGATGACCGCCACCGCGGTGAACGCCGGCGACTTGGCCAGCATGCGGGCGCCCAGACGCAGATCCTGCCACAGCGCGCTCATGCGCCGGCTTCCAGCGGTCGCTCGATGCCGGGGGCGGCCCGCACGTCGTCGACCACGCGCCCGTCGAACAGATTCACGTTGCGGCTGGCCTGGCGGGCATAGTCGGGGTTGTGCGTGACCATGCAGATGGTGGCGCCGGCGCGGTTCATCTCGCGCAGCAACGCCATCACCGCGTCGCCGTTCTTCGAATCCAGATTCCCTGTCGGCTCGTCGGCCAGCAAGATCAGCGGCTCGCCGGCGGCCGCCCGCGCCACGGCCACGCGCTGCTGCTGTCCTCCCGACAGCTGTGCCGGCATGTGCTTGGCCCGATGAGACATCCCGACCCGCTCCAGCGCCTCGTCGACGCGCCGCTTGCGCTCCGCGCTGGGCATTCCCCGGTACGTCAGCGGCAGCGCCACGTTTTCAGAGACGGTTAGATCGGCGATCAGGTTGAAGCTCTGAAAGACAAAGCCGATGTGTCGGTTGCGCAGCACGGCTCGCCGCGCCGCCGACAGGCCGGCGACGTTTTCGCCGCCCAGCGCGTACGTCCCGCCGCTGGGGGCGTCCAGCAGACCCAGGATCGACAGCAGCGTCGACTTGCCCGAGCCCGACGGTCCTTCGATCGACACGTACTCGCCCTTGCTGATCGACAGGTGCACGTCCGACAGCGCGTGCGTCTCCATGTCCTCGGTCAGAAAGACCTTCTTGATGCCTTCCAGGGTGATCAACCGCTCCGCGCTGTTTTCCATCGTCGCCTTCTTTCGTCGCCTTCCGGCGTTGCCGTCCTTCGTCGCCGTCTTTCGTCCTACCGCAATCGCACGCGGTCAGCCGCGCTCCACTGGGCCATGTCGGACAGGATCACCCGATCGCCTTCGCCCAGGCCGCTCAGCACCTCCATGGCCTTGACCGAGCCCCGGCCCAGCCGAACCGAGGTTCGGACAGCGGTCTCGCCGTCGGGTTCCAGCTTGAAAAGGCCGACCGTGGCGTTGGACTGCCCGAATGCAGGTCGGCCAACGAACAGGACGTTGTCCAGGCGGTCCAGCTCGATGGTGGCCGTCACGCTGAGATCGGGACGAGCGCCCGCCGGCAACGGCCCGGTCAGCCCCACGTCCACCTTGACGTAACCGCCCTGCACCGCCGGGTCGATGCGGATCACCCGCCCGGCGATGACGGCGCTGTGGGTGTCGACGGCCACCGGCAGCTGCAGGCGCACGTCCTTGGCCTGCACCTCGGGGACGCGGATCTCCGCCTTCAGTCGATCAGGTCGCGCCACCTTGGCCAGCAAGGCGCCCGCCGCCACCGATTGCCCGACCTGCAACGGCAACTGTTGCAGGACGCCGTCCACCCCCGCCTTGACGCCCAGATCGTCGACCTCGCGCCGGCGCACGCGGGCGATGGAACGCTGCCGTTCCACCTGTTCACGCTGGGCGGCTATCTGCGCCCCGTCGCCGCGCACCAGCGCGGCCAGCCGCTTTTGCTCGAACTCCAGTCGACCGGCCAGCTCGCTGGCCCGGTCGCGGGACTGGCCACGCTCCAGCTCTGACAGATATCCTTTCTGAGCCAGGTCGTCGTCGGCGGCGGCGCGACGCCGGGCTTCTCCCAGTTCGGATCGCAAGGACGCCAGGTGTGATTGCTGCGCCAGCTGCTGGCTGTCCAGGGTGGCCTGCAGGTTCACCAGGCCTGACAGTCCGCTGGCCAGCTGCCGCTCCGCCTCCAGCGCGCCCAGCTCGAGATCGGCGTTGGCCAGCACCAGCAAGACCGTGTCGCTCCGTACGGTGGTTCCCGGGCGCACCAGGATCTTCTCGACGCGCGCCGGCGCCACCGCCGAGATCCAGCGGATCTCTTCGGGCACCAGCTCGCCCTGACTTTGTACCTCGCGAACCAGCGGGCCGCGTTTCACGGTGTCAATCCAGACCGTGGCCCGGTCGACGGCCGGCGCCGCCGGACGGAGCTGCCGCAACGTCACCGTGACGGCGACCAGCACGACGATCGCTGCCGCATAACCGAGGACGCGGCGAGGCCCGCGCCTGGGGCGCAGCCGCGGAACGTCCATGGCCGCCTGGTCCGTGCTCTGCGGCGTCATCGAACCACCACCCTGTAGTGTCCCAGGATATCGCCTGTCAACGCCTCGAGGTTCGCGGTCGCGCACCAGTAGTCGACCTTGGCGTGAACGACGTGTATCCGCGCCTGGGCCAGCTCCTCTTGCCGCCTCAGCACGTCAAAGTTCGTCGCGCGTCCCACCTGAAAGCGGGCCCGCTCGGCGTCGAGATCCAGCGTCGCCGCTTTCACTGTCTCCGACAGCGCGGCCATTCGACGACTGGCCGCCTTGATCAACCCGACCTGCCTCAAGACGGCCGAGCGAACCTGGGCGATGATGTCCGCTTCCGAGAGTCTGGCCCGTTGCCGTTCGGCGCGCGCCACACCCAGGCTGCCTTTGGCCCAGCGCCGGCCAAGGGGCTCCTGAAAGACCAGGCCGACCTGGACGTCGTACGATCGGGCCCCGCCCAGCTGTCCCAGGGCGCCGCCAAAGTTGTCCGCGTTGCCGCGAATTCCGCCCGCCGCCGCCAGGTCCAGCTGCGGCAGAAGACCGTTTTCACCCACCTCGACATCGATCGTCGACGCCTGCCCTCTGGCGCGAGCCAGGGCCAGCTCCGGGTTACGCTCCATCGCCGCCGCCACCGCGCTGTCAAACGACCAGCCGCCATCGATGGTCGCAGAATCCAGCGGCTCGACGATGGTGGTCTCCGCGACGGGTTCGTCCACATCGCCGCCCAGGAGTCTGGCCAGCTCGATCGCCGCCGCGCGGGCGGCGTCCTCCCCGGCGATGGCGTCATCCTGCCGCAGCGCCACCGCCACCGCCACCTCCGCGGCGGCGCTGGGCGGTTGCTTTCCGACGCCGATGCCGGCCTGCACCGCTTGCAGCTGCTCTCGCGCCGATTCGGTCAACGCCCGGCGAATCTCGGTCTCCTCGGCGGTGAGCAGCGTGTTCCAGCACGCCACCACCACGTCGCGCACCAGACCTGCCGCCACCGCGTCCCGCTGCAATCCCGCGATGTCGCGGGCGGCGCGGGCGCGGCGGCGCTGGGCGCGCGCGGTGTTCGTGCCCGCGCCGCGCAGCAACGGGTGCGAGCCAAACAGCGACAGCGACGTCAACCTGGTATCGACCGTCGAGGGAGCCAGCTTGCCGCTGCCGTCGCCCAGGTCGCTGAGGTAATCCGCCTGCGACAGATCCGCGGACAGCCGCAATCCCAGCGCGCCGCCCGTGGCCAGCGGTCGGGTCACCGCCGTCGAGAGCAGCAGATCGTCGGCGTGGGTCTGCTGCACCGGCGTGCCCGGCACAATCGCGTTGCGACTCTTTGCCCA
>DATLVT010000937.1:0-8039 GCA_035577105.1 Polyangia bacterium | reverse complement strand
TTCAGGCGCGCAGCCTGCTGCCCTGCCTCCGCCCTATCCGCCCTACCCTCCCCCCGAAGTCACGCATCCCCATCGCGTCTTCGCCCTTACCATCTCGCCGCTGCATCTGCTTTCGCCCATTCTCGAGCTCACCGGTGAGATTCGCGCCAGCGACAAGATCGGTGTCGCCGTGGTGGCCGGCGCCGGAAAATATTCCGAGACGGACAACGGCGTGAAGCTGTCAGCCTCGGTCTACGAGGCGGGCGCCCAGTTCCGCTACTACGTCGTGGGCGATTTCCGCCACGGAATGCAGCTGGGCGCCGAGCTGTTGTATCTGCACCTGTCGGATTCGAACCTGTCGGCCAAGGGAGAAGGCCTGGCCATCGGACCCTTCGCTGGCTACAAGTACACCACCGACATCGGTTTTACCGTCGACACCCAGCTGGGCTTCGAACGCATCACCGCGCGCGCGGCGGCCGGGACCAGTACCGCCAGCAACTCTGACTATATCGTGCTGCTGAACATCAACGTCGGTTGGTCCTTCTGATCACGCGCGCCGACGGGAGCGCGCCGACAGCACCAGGCCGACGCCGCTGAGGACGGCCACACCGGAGAACAGCAGGCGCGCGCTGAGCCTTTCGTTCAGCAAGGACGCCGCCCCCAGCGCGGCGATGATCGGAACGCTGAGCTGCGCGACCGCTGCCTGCGTGACCGACAGGCGCGGCAACGCCCGGTACCAGACGGCGTACCCCAGGCCCGACGTCACCGCCCCCGATACCAGGGCCAGGGCGATGCCCCGGCCGGTGGCGGCCAGCGACGTGCCCCACAGCAGACTGACCAGCAGCGCCAGCGGGCTGCTCCACAGAAAGCTCCGCGCGTTCGCCGCCAGCGGATCGGGGGTCTTTCTCCCGGTCAGCGAATAGACCGCCCAGGCCACACCCGCCACGCACATCAGAGCCAGGCCCAGCGGATCAGGTCGGGCCGCGGAGGGAACGGTCAGGATCGCCAGACCGCTGATGGCCAGCAGCAGCCCGGCCCAGGCCAGCGGCGTCGGCCGCTCGCCGCGGAAGATCCCGTACCCGATCATGGTCAACTGCACGACGCCGAACAGGACCAGCGCCCCCGTGGCCGCGCCGATCCGCAGGTAGGCGAACGAAAACGGCGCGGCGTAAGCGAACAGCGCCAGCGGCCCCACCGCGCCACGCCCGCGCAGCGGCTTGAACGTGCCGGCCTGAGCCCTGACGATCACCGCCAGCACGACGGCCCCCGCCACCAGCCGGATCGACGTGAACGTCGCCGCGTCGATCTGGTGCGCCCCCAGCGCCATCCTGGTCAACAGCGAATTCGACGCGAAGGCGATCAACGCCAGGATGGTCAGCGCAACGGTCCCCAGCTCGGCAGGCACCGAGCCATCCTACCGTGCTCCTTTCGCCGTTACAGCGTCTGCAGATAGGCGACCAGGTCGGCGATCTGCGCCTTGCCCAGCTGCGAGGTCACGCCGTGCTTGTCGCCGCCGCCGCAGGCGCCGAAGCGGTCGGTCAGCGTCGGCGCGCAGCCGTCGTGCATGTAGGGGGCGCGCTGATCGATGCCCAGCAGCGACGGCACCTGGAACAGTCCCTTGGTCCCGACGTCGACGGTCTTGTTGTTGGTGAACTTGTCGCCGGTGTGGCAGGTGGCGCAGGCCACCACCTTGTCGTTGAACAGCGCGCGGCCGCGTTCGATGCTGGCGGCGTCGCCGGCGGCGCGCAGGGTCACCCGCGGTTGATGATCGATCCAGCGCAGCGCGGCGGTGATCTGCTCGGGGACCAGCTTTGGTCCGGACATGCGCGCCACGAACACGTTGTCGATGAGCTGCGGGAACGTGGTCATGTCGCCGTTCCAGTGAAACGGTTCGGTGCCGGAGATCCCGGCGCTCAGCGATTGCGTGCGGCGTTCGCCCTCGCAAGCAAAGTTCCAGGTGCGACCGTCCTCGGCCCCTTCGGCGTGGCACGAGGCGCAGGCCACGGAGGCGCCCGCGTTGCTGTGGAAGATGGTGTGGCCGGTGTCCTCTCGGCTATCGGTCGACAGGACAATCGGCGCGCCCGTCCCCGTCTGCAGGGTCGCGGGCTCGCGGGTCTGGACCACCACCTTGCCGTCGCTGTCATAGGCCACAGCGGTGGGCTCGCCCACCACTTCGGGCAACTCGCCGACGTGCGAGCCACTATTGGTCGGGCACAGACCCGGTCCAGGCGCCGGTATCGACGGGTCGGTCCCCCCCATGAATCCGGCCATGCCGCCGACCCCCGAGACTCCGCCGGTTCCGCCGACAGCGCCCCCCGCACCGTTGCTCATCGGGGTGGGAAAGCCAGCCTTACCACCGAAATCCTGGCAAGGGCCGTAGGTTCCATCCAACCGGCAGCCGATCACCGGGTTGCTGATGTCGGCGACGTCGGCGGCAAAGACCCGCGGCAAGGCGGGAGCCCCGCCCGCCGTCGTGGTGTTGGTGGCGTTGCCGGCGGCGATCACCGCCACCCGCTTGCCGTCGGGAGAAACGGCCAGGTCAACCGGCAACACCATGCCGGGGATGGCCGGCACCGAGCGGGGCATCTGTCCCGACTTCATGACCAGCACCGCGGTCTGCACGATGGCGTCGCACGGGTTGATCGATCCGTAACCGCCCGCCGACGGCGCCACCTCGTCGACCAGGCCGCGCTGGTGAACGACGGCGACGCCGCCGTCCGGCATGGCGGTCATGCGCCAGGCCACCGACGGCGAGAACAGCTGGTTGTTGTGGGCCTCGAACGAACGAAAGGTGGGCGGCGTCAGGCGCTGGGTCACCGCTCCGCTGGCGTCCACCGTCAGGATCTGCGCGGAGCGAAACCGGCTGACCAGCAGGTGATCGCCGTCGACGACGACGTCGCGCAGATCGCTGTCCAGCATGACGGTGCGGGCCGGCGGTCCGCCCGCCGCCGGCAACGAGATCAGCTCGCCGCCCGCGCAGGCCACATGAACCCGATCCAGCTTGGCGTCGTAGGCCAGACCGCGCGGCGCCGTGCAGACCGCCTGGCGATCGCTGACGGTCCAGGCGGGCGGCAGCAACGTCACCACCGCGCCGCCCCGTCGCAGGGCGACGTGAACGCGGCCGGCCTTGTCCTCGACGGCGCGGCCTGGCTCGTCACCGTTCATCAAGGGAACGGTGACCTTGACCGTGCGGGCGACGAGGTCGACCACCGACAGCCGATCGCGGTCGGGGTCGGCGGCGAAGGCGGTGTGGCCGTCGTGCAGCATCAACAGCGTGCCACCGCTGATGGCGGGCGGCGCCACCTCGCGCGTGATGGTCGCGCCAAACTGGGGCGGCGTGGCACCGAAGGGCGCCCCGGCCCCCATCGGCCCCGGGGGGAAAGCCACCCCGCCGGAGGCGCCCCCGAACTGGTCGGAGCAGCCGGTTGCGCCGCCGGTGCCGAAGGGAAACCTGTCGCCACCGGCGCCACCGGTACCGCCTGGGTCACCGCCGATCCCCTGCTGGGGGAGGCAACCGCTGGTGGCGGCGAATCCGGCGAACAGACACAGACCCAAGGCTGCTGTTGTCTTCATGGGGGCTCCTGGTGCGCTTGCGAAAGCAACGACCGTGCCGCGACGCACGGCAAGGCGATTGTCCGTCGGATCGCGGACTGCCGTCCAGGGAGCGCGTCCAGTTTCTGACATTGCTGTCGCGCGAGCGATGGGTTTCCGTCGGGCGCGACTGACTCTGGTTCGGGCGAGGCTCGCCCGCCCCGCGTCAGGCCAGGATTTCGGGGATGATGCCGCTGGTATAGCCGCCCACGGGCACGCCGAACGTCTTCAGCGGCGAGCCAAACACTTTCTGCAAGATCGTGAGGTGCATGTCCTGCAGGTTCTTCCCGGGGCTGCCAAAGTTCATGTACTGGTTGGTCTTGAGCACACCGCCCCCGCCGCCGATCAGGGCGATGGGAAGGTCCAGCCCGTCGTGGTTGCCGCCGTGCATGCCGCTCATGAAGGTGATCACCGAATTGTCCAGGACGTTCCCGGCGCCCCCCTCGGTGATGGCCGCCAGCTTGGTGGCCAGCTCGTTGGCGCGCTGGGCGTTCCACCAGGTGATGGTGGCAAAGCCATTGTTGGTCGGACCGGCGTGCTGAAGGCCGTGATAGTTCTGGACCGGCGCGGTTCCAGGCGTCGAACCGGTGGGCGTGAAATTTCGCTCGCTGATAAAGCTGTACACAAATTCGCTGCGCGCGTCGTCCAGCATGAAGCTGACCACCCGGGTGACGTCGCACTGAATGGCCATCACCACCAGATCGATCATCAGCGTGGCGTGGGCGCCGCGGTTGTAATCCGCCGGCACGTTGCCGACGCCGAAGGTCTGGCTGGGTCGGGCCAGGCCGGTGCACGCCTGCGGGTTCGCCGGTGGCATGGACGGGGCCGCCACCCGCTGCTCCAGCGTCCTCACCGAGGTGAGGAACTTGTCCATCCGGGCGCGATCGCTGGTGCTCAGCGTCTTTTGCAGCCCGGTGGCGTTTTCGTGGATGTAGTCGAGGGCGCTCTTCTTCAGCGCGCGCCGTCGCTGCGCCAGGGGATCCGGGGTGGTCGACCCCGGCGTCGTCCCGGTGGTGCCACCGCCCAGCATGCGATCGAACACGCCCTGCGGGCTGACGATCTTGTACAGCGGCTCGGTGGCGGATTTCCACGAGATGCTGCGCGAGTGCGGTCCCGGCAGACCGTCGGTGGATGCGTCCAGCGTGGACAGGCCCACCTGCAACGAATGCAGCACCGTGGGCAGAGTGCCGCCGTTGGCAGCGACCATCTGATCGGCGATGGCTTGATCGATGGAGATCGACCCGTTGGCGTTACCCGGTCCGCTGGCCTTCACGCCGGTCCAGGCAGTGGCGCAGTTGTGGCCGTGGCTGGGTTCGATGTGCGCGCCCCAGGGGGAGTAGTTGCCGACGTTGCCCAGCACCAGCACGCGCGACTTGTTGGGCGTCAGCGGCTCCAGGATCGGCGACGGCGTCCAGCTGGTCCCCGCGCCGGTGGGGTGCCAGAAGTCAGGCGAGCCATTGGGGAAGTAGAGCGAGATGTACCGCCTGGGCGCGGCGGCAGCGGCCGCCTTCGCCGCGGGCGGTGAGAACGTCTCCAGCCAGGGCAGCGACAATGCCACGCCGGCGCCTTTCAGGAGCTGTCGGCGCGTCCAGTTTTTCGATCCCATGTACCGGCTCCTTCGTCGGGGTGTGGTGCGTACGCGCGCGCCTCGTCTACATCGCTTCGCCGCGCCTGAAGCGAAAGGTGTCGTTGAGGACGATCTGCTTGAGCAGGTCGTGCAGGTTGCCGCCCTTCCACGAATCGCGAATCTGTTGCAGGTACGGCTGATCGGAGTCGACGACCTGTCGCGACAGCGCGAACGTCATCAGCTTTGCGCTGGCGCACTCGGTGAGGCGGGCGTCACCGGGTCTGGACAGGACGGCGGCCAGTTCCTTCAGGTTGGCGAAGGTGGTGCCGTCGGGCAGCACACCCGACGAGTCAATGGCGTCTCCGTTGGGATACTTGCCGCGAAAGTGCCCGGTGGCGTCGAAGGTCTCCAGACCCAGGCCGATGGGGTCAAGGATGGTGTGGCACGAGGCGCAGCCAGGCATGGCCCGGTGGGCTTCCAGGCGCGTGCGCACGTTCTCGGACTGCAGCGCCGCGCTGCCGGCGCTGGGATCGTCCAGCTTGGGCACGTTGGCCGGTGGCGACGGGATGTCCTGGCAAAGCAGGTTCTCCAGCACCCACTTGCCCCGCAGCGTGGGCGCCGTCCGGTACGAGAACGATGAGAAGGTCAGAAAGCCGGCCAGCCCCATGAACCCTACGCGCGTGTCGCCGGACAGCGTGGTGCGCGCGGGATCAGCAGCGAAGCTGCCGGTCGCGCCGTAAAGCCTGGCCAGCGGCGCGCTGACGAAGTTCACGTCGCGCGAGAAGAACTCCGTCATGCCGGCCGGCGGGTTGCCGTTGCCGCCCAGGAACTCGTTGAAGTACAGCAGCCCCTCTTGAACCATCGCCTGCCGCAGCGGCTCGCTCCAGTCGGGAAAGACGGTGGCATCGACCTGGTGACTGCCCAGGTCGCGCATCCCCAGCCACTGCCCAGCAAAGGCAGAGACGAAGTTCTGCCCGCGAGGATCAGCCAGCAAGCGGTCCAGCTCGGCCGACAGGACGTCGCCCTTCAGCAGCTCGCCGGTCCGGGCCAGATCAAAGAGACGGGCGTCCGGCATCGTGCTCCAGCCCAGATAAGAAAGGCGCGACGCCAGCTCGTAGGCGTCGATGGCGTGCGCCGTCAGCGAGGCAGGATGGGCGTCCGCCTCGACGCGATACAGGAACGGCGCCGAGGCGAGGATGGTCTTGACGACCTCCTTGACGCCACCGGTGGCATCCTCGCCGGCGGCCATGGCGTCGGTCGCCACGCGCACCAGACGGGTGGTGTCGGCGTCGACCAGCGGCCGGCGCCAGGCGCGCGCGCCAAAGTCGCCGACGATCTTGGTGAGACAGGCCGTGTCGCTGGCGGACGCCGGCAGACAGGTCATGATGCGCCCCCGCAAGGCGTCGCTGGCGAACACCTGGTCGGCGATGGCCTCGGCGGCGTTGTAGTACTGCTCGAACTGCGCGTCGGTCATGCCGAACGCTTCGGCGATGTTGTCGAATCCGTACAGCGTCTCGTCGGCGATGAACGTGCGTGCCATGGTGGTGGTCACGCCCGTCAGATCGCGAATGGTGTTGTCGTATTCGGTGTTGTTCAGCTTGTGCACCGGCACCCGGTTGACGTCCAGGTTCTTGGTGCCCGCGGGCGGGTTCGCCGGCGGCGCGCCGGCGCCGGTGCCGGGCTGACCCGGTGACCCGGGCGGCCCACCGACCGGGTCGCCGATGCTGCCGGTGCAGGACGCCGCGGCCAGACCGACGGCGCACGCAACCAGGCTGGACTTGATCGACGTCGTTTTCATGGCGCTCTCCAATCCTGCCCAGTGAGTGGAGGCGCCGGCGCCGATCGGTTGGCGAATGGCGAAGAAATTTTCTGACGGGCTAGCGCGCTGCCTTGGCTCGACGGGCGGGGCGGGCCTGCCGGCGATGAGCGCCGCCGCCGGTCTCGTTCGAGGCCAGCGTCGCCTTCAGGGCCGACATCAGGTCGACAATCTTGGCGCCTCCCTTGCCGGCGCCGGCACCCTCTCCCGCCGGCTGGTCGGTGATGATCTCCTGACCCTTGGCCTTCTTCGCCACCAGCTTCATCACGCGGTCGCGGTAGGTGTCGCGCAGCGCCGACGGATCCCAGGGCGCCGACAGACCGTCAATGAGGCGGTTGGCCAGGGCCAGCTCCTTGGCCTGCAGCACCGGCTTGCGCGGCAGGTCGGCCAGGTCCTTTGGGTTGCGGATCTCGTCCGCAAAAAACATCGTCTGCAACGCCAGCACCTCCTCGAAGGGGCGCAGACACACCACGTATTCCTTCGTGCGCATCACGAACCGCCCGATGGCCACGCGACCACTCTTGGCCAGCGCCTCACGAAACAGCGCGTAGGCCCGCGCCGCCGCCGTTCCATCGGGCACCACGAAGTAGGTCTGGTCCCACGAAACCGGATCGATCTCGTCCAGCTTGACGAACTGTTCGATCTCGATGGTGCGAGATTTCTCGGGCGCGGCCGCGGTCAGCTCCTCGTCGGTGAGCACGACGTGTTTTCCCTTGGCCAGCTCGAACCCCTTGACGATCTTTTTCCAGGGGACCTCGCGCCCCGATTTTTCGGCGACGCGTTTCAGCCGGATGCGCTGGCCGCTCGACTCGTCGAATTCGTGAAACGCCACCCGCTGCGACTGCGTGGCGCCGTAGATCTTGATGGGGATGTTGACCAGGCCAAAGCTGATCGATCCGGTCCAGATGGGACGTGGCATGACCTGAACGTAGGCACTCCCGGCGCCGCCGCTATCCACAAAAAACCGAGACAGCGCGGTCGCGACCCGCTCCAAAATTGAGGTCGCAACAGGCTCCCTTCGATGGGTTGGCGGACCTTTTCCTGGCACGGCCGTTGCTGCATGCTTCCCGCAATGCTCACCAATAG
>DATLVT010000936.1:0-5888 GCA_035577105.1 Polyangia bacterium | reverse complement strand
TGCTTCTCGGCGGCGTTACCAGTGTCTCCGCGGGGCTCTTTCGTAGCTGCGCTCTCTCGAATACCGGGGAGGTTTTCTGCTGGGGCTACGGCATCAATGGCGAGCTCGGCAACGGGAGCCTGGCCAGCTCCTCGGTGCCGGTGCGCGTGACGGGGCTGGCCGACGCGGTTTCAGTTTCAGTAGGCTGGGACCACACGTGCGCCGTTCGGAGGAGCGGGGAGGTCGTCTGCTGGGGCGGCGGGGGCCACGGCGAGCTCGGGAACGGGAGCACCTCTGATGCGTTGGTGCCGGTGGCTGTGACGGGGTTGACCGACGCGGTGTCCGTCGCCGCGGGCTGGGGCCACACGTGCGCGGTGCGCAGCAGCGGAGGGGTCGTCTGCTGGGGCGACAACACCAGCGGCCAGCTCGGAGACGGAAGGTCCGCTCAGTCCCTCGTGCCGGTCGTCGTGACCGGCCTCTCCGACGCGGTTTCGATCGCCGCCGGGACTTCCCACACGTGCACCGTCCGGAGGAGCGGAGAGGTCGTCTGCTGGGGAAGCGGCGGCCACGACGAGCTCGGGAACGGGAGTTCCGCTCCGTCCTCGGTGCCCGTCGCTGTAACGGGCCTCTCCGACGCGGTTTCGATCGCGACGGGTGATGAATACACCTGCGCGGTTCGCAGAAGTGGAGAGGTCGTTTGCTGGGGCGCGAGCGGCAACTTTCAGCTCGGGGTTGCGAGCTTGGCCGACGCCCCGGTGCCGGTGAGTGTTACGGGCCTCTCCGATGCGGTTTCGGTCACGGCTGGGGGCACGCACACGTGCGCGGTCCGGACCAGCGGCGAGCTCGTGTGCTGGGGCGCCGATGGCTGGGGTCAACTCGGGGACGGGGGCTCGGCTGATTCCCCGGTGCCGGTGGTTGTGACGGGCCTGTCCGACCCATTGTCGATCACGGCAGGATACTTTCACACGTGCGCAGTTCGGGCGAACGGTGAGGTCTCGTGCTGGGGCAACGGCAACAACGGCGAGCTCGGCGACGGGACCTCGGGGACCTCCTCGGTGGTGCCTGTTGCAGTGAAGGGACTGACCGACGCTGTGTCGGTCACCGGGGGCTATGCCCACACCTGCGCGCTGCGCGCCAGCGGGGAGATCGTCTGCTGGGGCGCGGGTGCCAACGGTCAGCTCGGAAACGGGGAATCGCCTGACTCCGCCGTGCCCATCGCTGTCTCGGGCGTTTCCGACGCGGTGTCGGTCACGGCGGGTGACTGGCACACGTGCGCGCTGCGCGGGACCGGGGAGGTCGTCTGCTGGGGTGTGGACGGCAATGGTCAGGGAAGTACCGTCACCCTTCCCGCTGTCGTCACGGGGCTCTCCGGCGCCGTGTCCATCCAGGCAGGCTCGGACAGCACATGCGCGGTTCTCGGGAGCGGTGCGCTCGTCTGCTTGGGCGGTGGATACGGACGTGACGCCGCTGTGCCCGTCGCCATCACCGGCATTTCCGATGCCGTGTCCGTCGCGGCAAGGGGTGAGGTAGGGACGACGGGTTTTGTTTGTGGGGTTCTCCGGACCGGAGAGGTTCTCTGCTCGGGCAGCGGCCGTTTCGGTCAACTTGGCGACGGGCGCTCAACCGACTCCGTCGTGCCGGTCGCCGTCACCGGCGTTTCAGACGCCGTCTCCGTCGCGGCGGGCCTTGTCTACGCCTGCGCGCTTCGCAGAACCGGCCAGGTCGCCTGCTGGGGCAACGGCCTCGACTGCCAACTGGGGAACGGGAGTTGCCTGTCCTCGCCCGTCCCCGTGGGAGTCACCGGTCTGACCGACGCCGTGTCTATCACGGCAGGCAATGCCCACGCGTGCGCGCTTCGCGCGACCGGGCAGGTCGCTTGCTGGGGCTGGGGCACCATCGGTCAGCTCGGAAACGGGACCTCGAACTCCTCTGCCGTGCCAGTCACCATCACCGGTATTTCCGATGCCGCCTCCATTGCGGCAGGCCGTACCCACACATGCGCGGTGCGCAGGACCGGGGACGTCGTCTGCTGGGGTTGGGGCGGTACGGGCCAACTCGGCGACGGGAGCCCCTGGAGATCAAACGTGCCTGTCCCCGTCCTGGGTCTTCGCTCAACCGCCTGCGACACCGCTAGCCAGTGCGCCTCCGGCTTCTGCGTGGACGGCGTCTGCTGCGACGGCGCGTGCGGCGGCGGCGATCCGAACGATTGCCAGGCCTGCTCGGTGGCCGCCGGCGCCGCCAACGATGGAAGCTGCGGTCCCCGAGCGTCTGGCGCTGTCTGCCGCGCCAGAGCCGGCGCTTGCGATGTCGCCGAGTCGTGCACCGGCGCGTCGCTGGCCTGTCCTTCCGACGGCTTTGCGCCGGCGGGAGCAAGCTGCGGCGCCACGCCCGGTATCTGCGAGACAGCCGGGAGCTGCGGCGGCGGGCCGGCGTGCTCCGGGCCGACGACGATCCCCGGTTGCGCGCTGGCGACGATCCCCCCCGGCTGCGCTGGCTCTTGCGACCCGATCGAGCTGCGTGGCGGCCTGGCGGTTGAAGATGGCGTCACCGTCGAATTTCAGGGAGGCGCCTCCGCGGGGCAGATCTCGGTGGTGCCCTGCAATGCCACGTCGCCGCCGCCCACCGGATACAAGGTCATGGACGGTATCAACGGAAAATACTGCTGGGACCTCAAGGTCGGCGCCGGCGTCAGCTACACCACGCCGCCCCCCATCATCGTCTGCATTCACTACCCCGAAGCCATTGCGGCGAACGAGAGCGTGTTCCAGATGGCGCACGACGATGGCAGCGGCGTGTTCGCCATGAACACCACCGACAGGTTTCCAGACGACAACACGATCTGCGGCTTCGCCTACTCACTGTCTCCCTTCGCGATACTGGTGCCGCTCGATCTGACGCCCCCTGTGTTCAGCAACGTACCGGCCGCGATCACCGCCTTCGCCACCAGCACGGCCGGCGCCAGGATCACGTACACCCTGCCCAAGGCAGTCGACGCGATCGATGGCGTGCGACCGGTGACCTGCTCGCGTGCCTCCGGCACGACGTTCCCGGTCGGCCAGACGATCGTGACGTGCACGGCCGCCGACAAGGTCGGCAACACCAGCACGGCGACCTTCACGGTCTGGGTGCAATATCAGGCGCCAACGGACGGCACGTTCTTCCTTGCGCCCATTCGCGCCAACGGCAGCTCGATCTTCGTCATCAGCAAGGCGGTGCCCGTCAAGTTCAAGCTGACCGGCGCCAGCGCGGGAATCGCCAACCTGGTGGCCAGGCTGGTGGTCACCAAGATCTCCAGTTCGATCCTGGGAACTGTTACTGACGTCGGCGACGAAGACGGCGAGGACGCCGACTTTCTCTTCAAATTCCGCGCCGGGGCGAAGACGTACGGCTACCGCTGGAAGACGCTCGGCCAGACGCAAGGCACGTATCAATTGCGCGCCGACCTGGGCGACGGGGTGCAGCACCAGATCAACGTGTCGCTTCGCTCGGCGAAATAGGGCGAGGGCAAGGACGAGGAGGGCTCGATGCGCAACATGTCTAACAGTGTGTGGATTGTGTGGTCGGTCGTGACGGCCAGCCTCGCCTGCGTGAATCAGCCGACCAAGGAGGCGGCGGTCGGCAAGCGGCAGTCAGCGCTGACGCCGTCGACGGCGTTCGAGATCGTCAAGAAGATTCCGGTCGGGGTCTCTCCGCAGAAGGTCGTGCTCTCGTCTGACGGAAACACCGCTTACGTCTCGAACTACGGCGCTAACAGCGTCAGCGTGGTCGATCTGGCCTCGGGAACCCAGGTGGCGGTTTACCCGGTCGGAAGCCTGCCCCTGGCTCTGGCGCTCGGTCCTGGCGGCACGACCCTGTATGTCGGCCAAAACGGCGGCGGCGTCAGCGCCATCCACCTTGCGTCCGGGGCGGTCACCGCCATCGACACATCAGGATTCCCGGTCCGGGACCTGGCCATTCCCCCGGGCGGCTCACGGGCCTATCTGGCGATGGAGTTCGGTGGGCTCCGAGCGATCGAGCTGGCCACCGGAACCGTCTCGACGATTCCCAGCGTCGGTGGTTGCCCTGAGGGGCTGGCGGTGACCCCCGACGGCTCGCGTCTGTTCGTGAACTATCAGTGCGGCGGCCCGGGCAGCTCCGGGGGGGGCCATGACGCCATCGGCGTGTTCGACGCCGTGACCGGCGCGTTCATCACCAGCATCGTCGGACTGGCGAATGTTGGGGGTGGAATCGCCACCGACGGAAACCTCATCCTGGCCCAGGGCGGCGATGCCTGCATCCAGCCCGCCTATGATCACGTTGGATGTCCCGTGCTCGGCGCCGGGATCACCAACGTCATCGACGCCGTTTCGTTGACTCCGTTCGCCCCGTTGCCGAACGGCAACGGCTTCAGCTTCGCGCCCAACCAGGCCTTCCTGCTTTCGGGCGGAGACGCGCTCCAGATCCTCGACTACCAGACCCGGGCGACGGTGCAGACCATTCCCGTCGCCGCGTCTGGCCTGGTGGCGTTCTCGGCCGACGGCAAGCAATTCTATGCGCCCGTGCCCGGCGAGAATGTCCTGGCCGTCGTATCGGTCGGAAGCGCGCAAGGGGCGGCGTGCGGCACCGGCGCCGACTGCGCGTCCACGTTCTGCGTCGACGGCGTGTGCTGCGCCAGCGCCGCCTGCGGCTCCTGCCATTCCTGCAACGGCCCCGGAATACCGGGGACGTGCACATTGGTGCCCGCCGGCTTGCCGGATCCGAAAGGGATCTGCGGAGACCAGGGCGCCGCCTCCTGCGGCACCAACGGCAGGTGCGACGGCACCGGCGGCTGCCAGAAGTACGCCAGCGGCACCCAGTGCGTGCCGCCGTCGTGCCCAAACGGCTCGTCCACGAAGACCTTGGCCAAGACCTGCGACGGCCAGGGCGCCTGCGCGAACGGCGGGACCACCGTTTCGTGCGGGGCCTTCCTGTGCAACGGCATCAACGATTGCCTGCACAACTGCAGGAGCACCGCCGACTGCGTCACACCGAACCTGTGCGATCTCAAGAACAACCTGTGCGGCAGCCGCAAGCCCGCCGGCTGTATGTGCATGACCACCAGTGAATGCCAGACCGGCCTTTTCTGCACCGGCGGCGTGTGCTGCGACTCGATCACGAGCGGCACCTGCGCGCCCCTCCCCGCTGGCTCCCCCGGCTGCGGAACCAGCGGGACCGGCGGGTCCAGTGGGACCGGGGGAACCAGTGGGACCGGCGCGTCCTGCGTCGCTGCGGCGGACTGCGCGTCCGGTTTCTGCGTCGACGGCGTCTGCTGCGACAGCGCCTGCGGCGCCGGCGATCCGAACGACTGCCAGGCGTGCTCCGTCACCGCCGGCGCCGCCACCAACGGAACCTGCGGTCCCCGTCCATCGGGCGGCGTCTGCGGCGCCACGCCCGGCATCTGCCAGACAGCCGGGATCTGCGGCGGCGGGCCGACGTGCTCCGGGCCGACAACGATCCCCGGTTGCGCCCCGGCGACAATCCCCTCCGGCTGCGCTGGATCTTGCGACCCGATCGAACTGCGCGGCGGCCTGGCGGTTGAAAGCGGCATCACCGTCGAATTTCAGGGAGGCGCCTCCGCAGGGCAGATCTCGGTGAATGCGTGCGACGCCACGTCCCCGCCGCCCACCGGATACAAGGTCATCGACGGTATGAACGGAAAATACTGCTGGGACCTCAAGGTCAGCGCCAGCGTCAGCTATACGACGCCGCCCCCGATCATCGTCTGCATTCACTACCCGGAGGCCATCGCGGCGAACGAGAACGTCTTCCAGATGGCGCACGACGACGGCAGCGGCGTCTTCGCCATGAACACCACCGACAGGTTTCCCGACGACAACATCATCTGCGGCTTCGCCTACTCACTGTCTCCCTTCGCCATCGTGCTGCCGCTT
>DATLVT010000935.1:0-12041 GCA_035577105.1 Polyangia bacterium | reverse complement strand
CGAGAACGATGAACGGGATCGGGTTGGTGGTGTGCGCGGTGTGGGGCTGCCCGGTCTCGGGATCGATCATCGTCTCGCAGTTGCCGTGATCCGCGGTGATGAACAGGCCCGCGCCCGCCGCCTCGGCTGCCTCGGCGATGCGGCCGAGACAGGCGTCGACGGTCTCGATCGCCGAGATCGCCGGCTTGAGCATGCCGGTGTGCCCGACCATGTCGGGGTTGGCGTAGTTGACCAGGATGAACTGCGGGCCGCCCGCGTCGGTGCTCTGTTGCAGCGCGCTCACCACGCCGTCGGTGACCGGCACCGCCGACATCTCGGGCGCGAGATCGTAGGTCGCGACCTGGCGGTTCGACGGCACCAGCTTGCGCTCCTCACCGGGGAACGCCGCCTCGACGCCGCCGTTGAAGAAGTAGGTCACGTGCGCGTACTTCTCGGTCTCGGCGGTGCGCAGCTGGGCGATGTGATGCTGCGACAGCACCTCGCCCAGGATCATCTTCAGGCTCTGCGGCGGGAAGGCCGGCGGCA
Source organism: Polyangia bacterium (assembly GCA_035577105.1). GTDB lineage: Bacteria > Myxococcota_A > Polyangia > Fen-1088 > Fen-1088 > DATKEU01. The sequence goes on along the minus strand of DATLVT010000935.1, from coordinate 11,516 downwards.
CGTCGATCTTGGCGTCGTACTGGGTCATGGTGGCGAACGCCGCCAGCTTGGGGCGGGCGCCCCGATCGAAATGCGGGAAGTCGTCGGCGCGAAAGGCCAGCGTCAGCTGGCGGGCGCGGTCGGCGCGAAAGTTCCAGAAAAACGCCGCGTCGCCGTCGCGCACCACCGCCGCCGGAGCGCCGCCCTGGCCGCGCAGGAGCAGCGGCTTGATGAACTCGTCGGTGATCTCCTTGCCGCCGGCGTCGGCGCCGCCGCCCGCATAGCTGGCCTCGACCGCCGCCGCCAGATCATCGACCAGCCGCCCCTCGCCACGGGTCAGCATCTTCCAGGCGATCTCCAGGCGGTCCCAGCGCTTGTCGCGATCCATGGCGTAATAACGACCCACGGCGCTGACCACCTGCCCGACGCCGATCTCGCGCAGCCGGGCCGACACCTGCCGGAGGTAACCGGCCGCCGACCGCGGCGGCGTGTCGCGACCGTCCAGGAAGGCGTGCCAGGCCACGCGGGTCATCCCGCGGCGCTTGGCGGCCTCGCAAATGGCGTAGGCATGCTCCAGCGAGGCGTGCACGTTGCCGGGGCTGGTCAACCCGAACAGGTGCAGCGTCCCGCCGCTGGCCTTCACCGCGTCGATGGTCTTCAGCAGCGTCGGGTTTGAATAGAAGGTGCCGTTCTTGATGCCGAGGTCGATGCGCACGATGTCCTGATAGACGATGCGCCCGGCGCCCAGGTTCAGGTGGCCCACCTCGCTGTTGCCCATCTGCCCGTCGGGCAACCCGACGTCAAAGCCGGAGGCGCCGATCAGCGTCCAGGGATTGTCGGCGCACAGGCGTGCAAAATGCGGCGTGCGAGCCAGACGGATGGCGTTTCCTTCCTTGTCGGGACGCTCGCCGAAGCCGTCGAGGACGACCAGAACGGCGCGGGGCGATGAGCTCATGCGCGGGAATTTACCATGGGCGGTTCAGCGGCTGTACGGCTCGTCGCGCAGCAACGACAGGGCCCGGTAGATCTGCTCGCACAGGATCACGCGCGCCAGCCGGTGCGGCAGCGTCAGCGGCGTCAACGACACCCGCGCCGCGGCCCCCGCCACCAGGGCGCGCGGCAGGCCGTCGGCGCCGCCGATCAGAAAGACCAGCGTGCGCGTGCCGTGCAGCATGCGTTTTTCCAGGTACTTGGTGAACGCGGCCGTGGTCCAGGCCTGGCCGTCCGGTTCCAGCGCCACCACCTCGGCGCCGGCAGGGATGCGGCGGGCCAGCGCGGCGTCGTCGTCCACCTCGACGACCTCGACCGGCAGGTGGCGACGCGCGCGCAGCAGATAGTCGTCGCACACGGCGGCCATGTGCTTGTCGCGCATCTTGCCGACCGCCAGGACGACGATCTTCACGCGGCGCCGTCGCGGTCGCCGCTGTGGCCGTCGCCGCTGTCGCTGGCGCCGCCCAACGGCCCTACAGCGCGCCGTAAAGGGCGTCGGGCTGGGTGATCATCGCTTCCGGCGGAATGGCCATCTTCACCCGCGGCGCATCGATCCACAGGCTCTCCAGGTCATAGAACTCGCGCACCGGGTGGTAAAAGACGTGAATCACGATCGACCCGAAGTCCAGCAGCGTCCATCGCCCGCCGCCGCCGCCTTCGTGACCCAGGACGTGCCGTCCCCGCGATTTCATCAGCGCCGTGATGTGGTCGGCGATGGCGTCGACCTGACGATCGCTGCGGCCGCTGACGATGCCGATGAAGTCGGTGTAGCTGGCCATCCCTGACACGTCGATCAGAACCGGCATCAGCGCCTTCTTGTCCAGCGCCGCGTTCATCAGTTCCAGGGCCAGCTCGCGCAGCTCGCCGAGATCCCGGTTGTTGTTGGCGATGGGTGACGGAGAGCCGCTGGCGACCACCTGGGTGGTGGGGCCGGGACCGCGGCGGGCCGGTTTGCGGGCGTTTTTCAGATCGCCTCGTACGGGAAAACGACCGGTCGATGGCTTGGCGCTGATCTTGGTCTTGGTCCCGGCCTTTGCCCCGGTTCTGGTCCCGGTCTTTCCGGCGGCCTTGCCCCCGGCCTTGCCGGACTGGGCCCTGGTGGGTCTGGAGTCGCTGCCCTTGCCGCCCGTTCTTTTTTTAGTCGTCACCTGCAGTCAATCGTAGCAAAGCCCAACCAGCGTGGCTACCGGCTAGCCGCCAACAGGTGGGGCGGACGGGGTCCCTTCGGGCACCTTTTCTCGGGCGGCCTCCGCCTGACGCCAGCGCTTTTCAAAGACCGTGACCAGGGTCTCAAGATAGCTGTTGCCCAGACGCCCCAGACCGTCCTCCACGGTGGCGGTGGCTCGATCCAGCCAGCGGGCCTCGGCGGGGGCAGGACCCACGCTGTCCTGCTGGTCCAGCGTGACGCCTGGCTGTCCGCCGGTTTGCACCCAGTTCTCGGCGGCCTTCTGAAATCGCCCCGACACCCAGGCCGGCGCCTCCAGCATCGATCGGCCCATGATGCGCCCGCCTTCGCGAAAGATGGCCACCACGGCGCTTCGTTCGGTCTCGGCCAGCGATCCCTGAATCACCGCTCGCAGCGCGATGGCCTGCGTGCGGTCCAGGCCCGAACCCACGTGCAGCTTGGCGCAGAAGTGATCGAACAAGGTCCCCATCTGAAACGTGGTGGCCATGTCCTCGGCGCGCCGTCCGATGGCCAGGACGGCGAAGAATTTTTTCCACGCCAGCTTCAGCGCCAGCAACGTGGCCGCCGTCAGCGTGGCGTTGCGCATCGCGGTCCCCTCGCGCGGGTCGGCCAGCAGCTCCGCGGAGGACAGCGCCAGGTCGACCTGGCGGCGCTCGGCGATGTTCATCAACATCCCGGCTCGCACCCGGCCGGCGATGTATTCGTCCGCCACCGGGATGGGCACCACGCCGCCCACCACGGTGGCCAGCAGCGATCGGCGCACGATCAGGCGCCGGTGCTGACGCAGGTGTTGCAGCCGCCCCGCCTCTTCCATGCGCCGCGACCCGGGGAAGATGATCAGCTCGGGCGCGTCGTTGCCGGGCGTCGCCGCGCCGTGGCCGCCGCTGTCGCGCTCGCCGTTTCCGTTGCCGCTGCCGTTTCCGTTGCGATCGTTCTTGCCGCTGCCGCGTTTGTCGTCGGTGCTCACGGTCGGCTCCCCCGCGATTTCTTCTTCTTGGGCGGAGGCGGCGTCGGGGGCGGCGGCACGCGACCGCCCAGGCCCCGCAGCATCTCCTTCTGTTCGGGGACGATCCGTTGCCGCAAGGCCAGCTCTTCCGCGGCAGGCCGCGAAAGAGGCGGCACGGCGGCCGCGTCGGTCAGGACCGCGTGAATGTCGACCTCGCCCTTCATGGGCCGGTTCTCCTGCGTCAGCGTGAAGGCCCCGGTCAGGTCGGCCTTGACCAGCGCCCCCGAGCGTTCATCGACCAGCATGCTGCCGCCCAGTTGCTGCACCGCCACTGTCCCGCGCCACTTGCGCAGCGCCGGTCGTTCGTCGAATGGCGGCGCTTGCCCCTCGCCCTTGCTGATCCGATATTCGGCGGCGCTGGCCCCGCCCATCAGCTGGGAATTGCCGCGCTCGATCCCGGCCGCCGGCGCCACCACCTCCCAGGCCGCCCAGGGGCCACCCAGGGCTTCTTCCAGAAGCTGGCTCGGTTCGGGTTCTTCAGCGACGCGACGGATCATCTTTCCATAGCGTAGCGCAGTGCTGAGCTCGCGCCCGTAAAGGACGACCTCGCGTCCGCCGTCACGATCATTGGTTTCGACCAGCCGGTAGTTGCCCGCGCGATCCAGCCAGACGTCGGTGGTGGTGTTGACCCCGTCGGGCGGCTCGTTGAGGGGGCCGACGGCGAACCGGGAGGTGGCGTGAAAATGGCCACCGCCCATCTTGCGCAGGGCCGCCGCAAAGAAGGCCGGGCGCAGGGCCTGCTCCAGCGAGGCCGTCCGGGCCCGCGCCTGTTCGCGCGCCGCGCGCCCGCACCCCGCGCCGGCGATGGCGGCGGCGCAGGCGGCGATGATGGCGGTTGCGGTTGAAGGTCGCGTCACGGAAGGTCGAGATTAGCACCGGCCGCGGCGAACCGGCGGCGAACCGGCGGCGCGAAATCTCGCCTTCGCCCCCCCGATCCGGCATAGCTATGGGATGGACGGCGCCGCCGATTTTCTGGTCACGCCCGCGGCGATCGCGCTGGCCGGGCTGTTCGGCGCGCTGTGGGGCAGCTTCTTCAACGTCTGTATTGCCCGCGTTCCGCTGGGGCAATCGGTGGTGCGTCCGGCGTCGCGGTGCATGGCCTGCGGCAAACCGGTGCGCGCCGTCGACAACATTCCGATCGTCTCGTACTTCCTTTTGCGCGGCCGCTGTCACTTTTGCGGGGCGCGCTTCTCGCCGCGGTACGCGCTTGTGGAGGCGCTGATGGGCGTCCTGTCGGCGCTGCTGTTCTGGAAGTTCGTGGCCGCGGCCGACGCCTCTGATGCGCTGGTCGCGGTGCGCCTGGCCCGGTTTGCCCTTTATTTCGCCTTCTGCGGCACGCTGGTGGTTCTGTCCTTCATCGACTTTGACACCAAGCTGTTGCCCGACGTCATCACGCTGCCGGCCATCCCGCTCTTCTTTCTGGCGGCCTTTGGCGCCCATGACGTCCCCTGGTCGCAGCGGGCCATCGGCGCGGCGGCCGGCTACCTGTTCGTTCGTCTGATCGCCGACGCCTACTACTACATCCTCAAGCGGGAAGGCATGGGCCTGGGCGACGGCAAGCTGCTGGCGATGATGGGGGCCATCCTGGGCTGGAAGGCGCTGCCGTTCATCATCTTTGCCGGGTCATTCCTGGGCGCGGCCATCAGCATCCCGCTGTTGCTGGTGGCGCGGCGTCAGGCCCGCGGCCAGCCGGCGGAGGTGGCGGAGGAGTCCCTGGCGCGGGTGCAGGTGCCCTTCGGTCCCTTCCTGTCGCTGGCGGCGATCCTGTACCTGTTCGTGGGTGACGCCGTCCTGCGCACGCTGACCGCCGCGCTGGACGACTGAGGGCGGTCGCCCTCGGGACTCCGGCTCGGCTCAGCTAGGCGGCGGCGGTGGTCTCGGCGATGATCTGGCGCAGACGCCCTTCCACCAGGGAGCGAATGCCGTCCAGGCGGGCGGCGGTGTCCGCCTCGAAACGGAGCACCAGCACCGGCCCGGTGTTGGAGGCGCGCACCAAACCCCAGCCGACGTTCCGGCCGTCCTCGTCGAATCGCATCCGCACGCCGTCGATGTCGATCACCGGATAGCGTTCGCGGAACCAGGCCACCGTCCGCCGCACCACCTCGAACTTGATCTCCTCGGGACACGCCAGGCGAATCTCGGGCGTGTTGTGCAGGGCGGGTAGCGTGTCGTAGTGCTGGGCCATGGTCAGCGGCGACCGCGTCAGCAGCTCGACCAGGCGCATCCCCGCATAGACAGCGTCGTCGAAGCCGTACCAGCGATTGGCGAAGAACATGTGTCCGGACATCTCGCCGGCCAGGGCCGCCTTTTCTTCCTTCATCTTCACCTTGATCAAGGAATGGCCCACCTTCCACATGACGGCCCGGCCGCCCAGCGCGGTGATCTCGTCGAACAGCGCCTGGCTGCACTTGACCTCGCTGACGAACGTGGCGCCGGGCTGCTCTTTCAAGATCTCCCGCGCGAACAGCAGCATCAGCTGGTCGCCCCAGATGATGCGTCCTTTCCCGTCGACGGCGCCGATGCGATCGGCGTCGCCGTCCAGCGCGATGCCCACCTCGGCGCCGCTGGCCTGGACGCGGGCGATCAGCGCCTGCAGGTTCTCGGGGACGGTGGGATCGGGGTGATGGTTGGGGAATCTCCCGTCGGGCTCGCAGAAGATCCCTTCGGCGTCGATGCCCAGCTGCTTGAGGATGGGGATCAGGGCCACGCCGCCGGTGCCGTTGCCGCCGTCCACGATCACCTTGGGCCGGCGCGCCCCCAGGCGCGCATTGCCGACGATGGTGGCGATGTATTCGGGCAGGATGGGGTGCTCGGTCGCCCGACCCGGCGTTCCGGTCTTTCGAAAATCGCGGCGCTGGATCAGACCCAACAGGTCCTGGATCTCGGCACCGTGAATGGTGCTGGGACCGGCGACGATCTTGAACCCGTTGTCTTCGGACGGGTTGTGGCTGGCGGTGATCATCACGCCGCCGTCGACACCCAGCTGAAACACAGAAAAATACAGAGCGGGCGTGTGTACGATCCCGACGTCGATCACGTCCAGACCGGCGCCCAGCAATTCGGCCTTCAGGACGGCATGGATACGGGGGGACGACAACCGGCAGTCGCGCCCCAGCGTGATGCGCCTGGAGCCGCGGCCCAAGAACATGCTGCCCAGCGCTCGCCCCAGGTCGGCCACAAAGCCGTCGGGCAGGTCGCGTTCCGCGACGCCGCGGATGTCGTACTCACGAAAGACACGTGGATTGGGGACGGTCGAGGTCGGGGTCATCAAGTATTGGCTCGTATTGGCTCGGCAGATGTTCCGCGGCGGCGTGGTTTACAGAACGTCTTCCCGCCCCGCGCGCTTGGCGGCTTCGACGATTTGCCGCACATCTTGAGCACGATCCTTGGGGATGACCAGGATGGCGTCTTGCGTGGCCACCACGATCATGTCCTTGACGCCCACCAGGCCCACGAAGGGACCGCCCGACTCGGCGAAGACAACATTTCCGTCGGCGTCGACCAGGGCAGCCTCGCCCACCACGACGTTTCCGCGGGCGTCGGCGGCGCGCAACGCCGGCAGGGCCGCCCAGCTCCCCACGTCGTTCCAGCCAAAGTCGCCCGGGATGACGCGGATCCCGGCGGCCTTCTCCATGATCCCGTAGTCGATGGAGATGGCTGGCACGGTCGGATAGTGCTGGCGCACAGCTGCGCCAAAGTCGGTCGCCGCCAGCATGGCGTCCAGCGCCTCGCCCAGGGCGGGCAGGTGCCGTCGCGTCTCTTCCAGCATGCGCCCCGCGGTCAGGAAGAACATCCCCGAGTTCCACAGGTAATCGCCCGACGCCAGATAGGCCTCGGCCTTGGCGCGATCCGGTTTTTCCACGAAGGCCGCCACGTCGTACACGTCCACCGCGTGCGGGCCGCCCGTGTTGTTCGCCGATGCGCCGATGCGCGCGCCCAGGCGCATGTAGCCGTAACCCGTCTCGGCGTGCGTCGGCTTGATGCCGATGGTCAGGATGGCCCGACGGGCCTCGGCGACCGCGGCCTTCAGCACGGCGGTGAAAGCCTGCTCGTCGCCGATGTATGGATCGGCGGGCAGCACGGCCAGCACGGCGTCTTCTCCGGCGCGGCGGATGGCCGCCACCGCCGCCAGACCGACCGCCGCCGCCGTGTTGCGGGGCTGCGGTTCGACCACGATGTTGCCCGACGGCAGGTCGGGGAGCGCGTACCGGATCTGGAACTCTTGATCGGCCGCGGTGACGATCAACGTGCCCTCCCGGCCGACCACCGCCTCGGCCCGGCGCGCCGCCGCCGCCAGCAGCGATTCGGTCCTTCCCAGCGTCAAGAGCTGTTTGGGCTTACGCCGTCGACTGGCGGGCCACAGTCGGGTACCCCCACCGCCGGCGAGAATGATGGCGAAGACACTGGACATCAGCGGGCCACTTTAACCAAATGCCAGCGCCGGTGCACCACCAACGGCAGGTCCGGGGTCCCGACACCCCGCAATCGGTCGCCGGGGGCGGTCGGGCGGCCGCCCTCCCGGCCTGGAGGCGTGGTGGGCCGCGTGATATTTTCCCGCGGTGGCGCAGGCTGAAGGGGCGAAGGCGGCGGTTCTCCGCATCGAGGAGCTGCGCCGAGTTCTGGCCAGCACGCCCGACGCCACCGCCCGGGCCCGCCTGCGCGTCGAGCTGGCCGATCTGTTGCGGGCTCGTTCGGATCCGTTCTCGGCGCTCAGCGAGCTGAGGCGCGCCGCCGGGGAAGCTCCGCAGTTGACCAGCGTGCGTCTGGCCCTGCTCAGCGCGGCGGCCGAGATGCCCGCCGGCGAGCGTGCCATGTTGCTGGCCGAGCACGCCCGCGGTGACAAGAAGCCGGTGGCGATCTGGGGCCACGCCGCGGCCGCGGCCCGGGCCGAAAACGGCGCCGTCGAGGAGGCCACCCGGGCGTTTCTGGATCTGGCGGCCGACGCACGGGTGCCTGTTCACCGTCGTCGTGCCGCTGCCCGTCGTGCCGAGGCGCTGGCCGAAAAGTCGCCGCGGCATCAGATTGCGGCGCTGCGTTTTCAGGCGGCGCTGGCGAACGGGCGGGCCCGCCTGGCCTTGCTCCGGCGCGCCGTCATCATCGCCGATCGCGCCACCGACGGTGCCACGTTGCTGGGTCTGGCCGGCGACTGGCTGGCCGCCGGGGGAACGGCTGACGCGGCCGGGGCTCTGCTGGCGCGGGCCCAGGCAGGTGGTGCGGCGTCGGCGCCCGTCGCCGCGCTGGAGGCGGAGCTCGCGCGCCTTGCGCCAGCGCCCGCGCCGGCCGCAGCGGCGCTGGCCACGTCGACGTCGCTGCCACGCAATCCGGCCACCGGCAGAAAGATGAAAGCGCGCACGCCGCGCGCGCTGCTGGACGAGGCGCTGGAGGCCGCCCGTGCCGGCCGCCCGACCGGGGCGCGCCGGCGGGCCGAGCGGGCGCTGCGGGCGGCGGCCGACGGCGGCGCCGACCTGGCCTCGGCCGTTGATGCCGTCGTGGCGGCCCTGCAAAAGCAGGGCGCCATGCGCGACGCCATCCTGTTGCGCCGGACCTGGCTGGAATCGGCCCCGGAAGACACCCGGACCACGGCGCTGCTAGAGCTGGCCGCCGCCGCGGAAGACGCCGGGCTGCCTGCCCTGGCGCTGGCCTACCGCGCCGAGATCAGTGGCGCCCGCCCCGCGCCGCCGGCGCGAACGGAGGAACCACCCCCGACCACGCCGGCCCAGTTTTTCCTGGCCGCCCAGCGGCGCCTGGCGCAGGTTGGTTCCCTTGTCGGTGAGGGGGCCGGTGGCACCGGCCAGCGGCAGTCAGATCAAGCGCCGACCTTGGCTCCCATCCTGGCCCCGATCCTGGCGCTGCTGGAACGGGCTGTGGCCGGCCATCCAGCGGCCGATGACGCCCTGGCCCTGGGTGAAAAGCTGTGGCGCCGGCTGGCGCCCGCCGACGTCGAGAACCGGATCATCGATCTGCTTCGCGCGGCCAACGGCAGCGAACACGATCCCCGCCGGCGGGCATCGATCGCCGAGCGGCTGGCCGTCGCCCTGGAGGCGCAGCGCGATCCCCTGGGCGCCGTCGCCGTCATCGAAGCCGCCCTGGACGCGGTGCCGGCCGGAATGGGCGGGCGCCTGCGCCAGCGACGGGCCCGACTGCTGCGCGACATCGGCCGCCCCAAGGATCTGGCGGCGGCTCTGCAAGGCGACATCCCCGCACTGGACGAGGATGCGCGCCGCGACGCCTTCGCCGAACGCGCCTTGCTGCTGGACGCGGCCGGCGATCCCGAGGGTGCCCTGGAGATCCGTCTGGCCGCGCTCAACGAAAATCCCGGCGATCTGCCCATCCTGGCCGCGGCCCGCCGGCGCCTCGACGAGACGGGCCGCTGGGAGATCTCCCTTCGCCTGGCGCATTCCGCCGTCACCCACCTGAACCTGCCGGCCGAGAAGCTTCCCCTTCTGCGCGACATCGCCCAGCTCAGCGAGACGGCGGCTCACAACTTGCCGGACGCTGCTACCGCCTGGTTGGAGGTGACCCGGCTGGCCCCCGATGATCAAGCCGCCGCCGAATCCGCCGAACGGCTGCTGATGGCTCTGGGCGAGTGGGAGCGGGCAGCCGCGGTGCTGGCCTGGATGGCGGCCCGCCCGTCGCCCGGCGGTGACGACACGGAAGCACGCGCCCGTCGGTCGGCGCTGCTCTGGCGTCTGGCCGAGCTGCGGCGGGCGCACCTGGGCCAGACCGACGAGGCCTATCGCTTGTATGGCCTGCTCGGCAAGGAAGCGGACGTGACCGGCGAGGCTGCGCCGCCGTCCGAGGCAGGGGCTGCTTCGGTCCCGGTCAAGGATGGTCGCCGCTCGATGCGGGCGCGCGCCGAGCCGACGATCGATCTGGTGCTGCTGCCGCCGATTCCGGGTCGGGCGGGGCGGGTGCTGGCCACCCACAGCTTGCGGGCCGCGGTGGCGCCGACGCGCGAAGATCTGGCGGCGGCGCTGCTGGATCGGGCGCTGTTCCTGGCGGATCCGCTGGGTCGGGTCGCCGATGCAGAGCGCGATCTGGCCCGGGCGCTGGACCTGGATCCGCGCAACGTCGACGTGGTCGTTGCCCTGGAGCGCATCGCCGAGCGCACGGGCCGCTGGGCCGAGCTGGCCGAGGACTTCCGCAAGAAGGCCGCCACCAGCGACGCCACCGTCGCTGCCCGCCTGTGGTACGGCGTGGGTCGGGTCAACGAACGGATGAACGATGCCACCGGCGCCCTGGCGGCCTACCGCCAGTCCTGCGCGCTGGACGGCACGCTCATCGACCCGGTGCGGGCGCTGGGCCGCATCGCCCGGGCGGCGCGCGATTGGATCGAGGTGGCCCGCCTGCTGGAGATCGAGCAGACGCTGGCGCCGGGCCCGCGCGAGCAGGCAGAGGCGGCGGCCAGCCTGGCCCTGGTGCTGGGCGAACAGCTGCAGCAGCCTTCGCGCGCCGTCACGCTGCTGGAAGCGGCGCTGGCATTCTTCCCTGACGACAACATCAAGCTTGATCGCCTTTTTGCCTTCAATCTGGCCGCCGGCGGTTCGCGCTGGGACCAGGCCGGCCAGGTGCTGGAGCGGCTCCTGGCCCGCGGTGTGGCCATCGACGACGCGGCCGAACGTTACTTCAAGGTCGGAGAGGCGGCGGCCGCCGACGGACATCTCGATCGAGCGCTGGGCTTTTATTCGCGCTGTTACGGCCGCGACAGTGGTTTTCGCCCCAACCTGGAGCGGCTGTCAAAGCTGTGCTTCGAGCTGGAGCAGTGGGACAACGCCTGGAAGGCGACGGAAGGTATTCTGGACCGCTACCGCAATCTTCTCCTGCGCGGTCCCCTGGCCGAACTGCTGCTTCGCTCGGCGATGTGCGACGTCTACATTGCCCAGCGCGCCACCGCCACCGAGAAGCTGGCCGCCATGCTGGTGGAAGGCGGTCGCTTCGTCGGCGAGGGGGGTATTCGCGACGTCGCGGAAAGCTGGACCGCCATGGGGCCGGAGGCGCGGTTGCTGGTCGGCCTGGAGGGCGAACGCCGCGAACGGGTGCTGAGGCGCGCCACCGAGGCGCTGGCCTTCGCCGCGTCGGACGCCGCCACGGCGGAGGTTCGTGTTGGCGCCCTGAATCTGCTGGCGGCGCTGGCCGTGGTGGAGGGCCGCTGGGCCGACGCCCTGCGCTTCCTGGGCGACCTTTCCGCCGACGAGACCATCGATGCGCACGGTCGCTGCGGATTCTTGATCGCCGCTGGCGACATCCATCTTCGCGAAGGCGGCGATGGCGGCACGGCGCACATCCTTTATGAACGCGCCCGGGCCCTGGTCCCCCACGACAGCCGCCTTGGTCCCCGCCTGTCTTTTCCGGTGG
>DATLVT010000934.1:0-2060 GCA_035577105.1 Polyangia bacterium | reverse complement strand
CGCACCCGGCTCCGGAGGGCGCTGATCAGAAATCCTCTGACCTGCACAATCGCCCTGAGAGGTCAGAACTCGGGCGGGTAATGGGGGCGACGCCCCAAACGCAAGGTGTTCAGGTCGCCCACTCGAATCGCGCTTTTTTCGGAAGTCATCCCAGACGATCATCTGGAACAGGGCAGCAATAGACGGCGGAGGTCCCGCCCCCGGACCGGGAGACACCGCCCTCTCAGCAGTGCTGCGCCTCCACAACATGATCATGAGCGGCGGCCTGGACCATGCCCTCGACGTCCTGACTCCCGAGGACTTCGCCTCAGCCGCGAGCGGCTTCCGCTACCTGCAATTGAGCGACGTCGCCGAACTCGTCGAACTAGCACAAGGCGCGCCCACCGACGACCTCCTCGAGCAACTCGACGCCCGCTACAGCGCGCTCATCCCCCAGGATCAAGTGATCAGTGACCAGTTCAAAGCCCTCCTGCAACAACGCCCCGACGACTTCGCACCCGCGAGCCGACGAACCACCCGCCCGAAGTAGCGGGGCCAATATCCGCGCCGACAGCCGGGGCCAAACCACTTGACGAAACGCAGTCGGTCATGGTCTTTCCTGCACCTCGGAGCCGAAGCCCGGCTGAGCTAACCTACCGAGTACACCGCTGAGTCCGCCGGCGACCGCCACGTGAAATGGTTGCGCAGGCAAGGTATGGAAACGATCGCTGCTGCGCTTGGTTCTGATTCTTCTATGAAGTGAGCCAAGGCTCCCAGCGGCGCCCCGCCCGGTTACAGCTCCCGGTGGGCCTACTCGATCAGTGGCCGCTCGGCCAGAGATTCGCGGGCCTCTTCGAGCAAGATACGTTCAGCTTTTTGATACATGGCCTTGGCTGACGCGGGCGTGTCCCCAACTGCAGTGAGGCCTACACGCCCGAGCTCCGTCAGGCAGCTGATCATATGGAACACGACGCCCTGCTGCCTGGCCGGGTCGAAATGCAGACCGTGTCGCGCCACGATGTCGAATAGGTCGTCTACGGCTAGTCCGCGGAGCATGGGCGATTCGAGATGATCTGTCGCAACGAGGTGCTTCTCCCGGTTGTTTGGGGTAAGGAACAGTGCCGTTGCCGGGTCGTACATGCCGTCAGTGAGGAATTGCAGGGTGAGGAAGGGATGAGTCGTTCCACCTTTCCGAAGATTCAGCTCAATCGCAAAGGTCGTCCAGGAGCCCTCACCCGACCGCACAACGACAAAGTCGATCGCAAATCGGCCCAGCACACCTTCATGGGCCAGTCGTTCGCCGATCCGCTGCGCATCCGCGCTGATCATCCTGGCGTACTCGAAATCTGCGGGAAACGTGCAACCCAAGTAGCTCTGCCCGCTAGGGCCGCCCAGCATTTGGTCGTGGGTGGACAGGAGCTCTACTTCTCCGAAGGGCGTGACTCGCAGTTGAACGCTCGGACTGCGCAACTCTAGGCCAGTGATGCGCTCCTCGACGATGCCACCCCGCTCGGCGAGCTTTGCGGCATAGGAGCTGAAAGGAGTTCCTGGCAGCTCGAACGCCATTTCCTGCACGCGACGTGCCGTTTCCTCCCTTTCACCCGGCGACCCGGGAACGGTCAGATTGTGCAGGTCAACCAGCGCGTTGCCCTCGCCGGACACGCCTTCGTTAAGTTTAACCATTGCCTCGGTGACATCAGGCCGCGCTGCCCGCAGACGTATCAGCGCGTCGATAACATCCTCGATAGAATGCAGATTCTCGAAGCCCAGCGGGTGTCTGACCCCCAGGTCGGCGAAGAGCTTCCGACACCCGGACTTGGTCCCCAAGGGAAAGAAACGGGGGTCGGCGGCGTACATCGGGATCCCCAGCGCGATGGCGAGGTCCCGCTCGAGTGGAGTGGTGTTGTACGGCACCAAGTGCGACCGCGAGGGGTTCGGCACGAGTGACCGGATCAGGGACAGCAGGCGCGGGCGTTCGAGGAGCTTTTCACTGAGCGGCCGGGGCGATGCGTCGCTAACCGAGATGAGGGACAGTCGCGCGCGGGCGTGGCTAGGTATCACACCTGTGAGCAACGCGAGGT
>DATLVT010000933.1:0-6885 GCA_035577105.1 Polyangia bacterium | reverse complement strand
CCGCGCCCTGCACGACGTGCCGGACAGCTATGCCGCGCACGGGATCCCGTCAAAGGCGGACACCAGCGAGGCGATCGTCGCCTCGCTCCGGGACGTCATCGTCCCCGGCCTGAAGGATCACGGCTTCGCCACGGGGCCCATCGACGCCTGGCTGGAGGAGCGCGTCCAGGAGGCCGGATGAACGACGGAGAAGCCAGCGACGATGTTCCCGAAGCGGGGAGCCTGCATCTTGATTTGATGTCGCAAACCGACACCAGCGTCGCTTGATCACGCACCGCACCGCCCGCATTGATCGATTTCACCTGGATCGCGATACTGGAAGGGAAATGCGAAACGTCCTTTATCGGATCGGTCTGTGCATTTTCATGGCAGTGGCCGGTGCGTGTTCGACTTCGGACTCCGGTTCGGGCGGCGGCTCGGGTGGCACGACGGCGAGCGGCTCGGGCGGCGCGACGGCCAGCGGCTCGGGCGGCACGACGGCGAGCGGCTCGGGCGGCTCCACCGCCAGCGGCTCCGGCGGTAACACGGGCGGCGGTACCGGAGGCACGGTGGCTGGCACCGGCGGCATGACGACGGTCGACGGGGGCGGCACTGGTGGCGCCACGGTGACGATGGACGGCGGCGGAGTCGACGGCGCGGCGCACACGCCGTTCCCCAGCGCCGGTTGCGGCAAGCCCAACCCGAACATGAAGATGCGCACCATCATGACCGGCGGCATGACCGGCACCTACTATGTCAACGTGCCTGCCAACTACGACGTCAACAAACCGATGCCGCTCGGCTTCGGTTTCCACGGCTTCGGCAACGGCGCGTGTCTGGTGGGCGTGCCGAACGGGGGCGAGTGCGTGGGCTTCGACAAGCTCCCCGCCATCACCGTCTACATGAAATCGCTGTCGCAGGGCTGGGAGGGCCAGCCGCAACCGCTCGCGGAGAATTTACAATTTTATCACGACGTCCTCAACGTCATGAAGACCGAGTACTGCGTCGACCAGGCGCGCATCTTCATCGCCGGGGTCAGCTCGGGCGCCCAGTTCATCGAGCACATCGCCTGCCTGGACGGCGATACGCTGTGGCAGGTGACGGCGGTGTCGGGGGTGGTCGACCAGGGCGTCACCATGAACTGCAAGGGGACGCCCCCCGTGCTGATCACGCAGGGCGCGAACGAGCCTTACTCCGGAGACTCGGTCGACGTGAAGACGCCGATCATGTTCGCCACGCGCAATGGCTGCTCGACGACGCCGCCGGCGGCGTACATGCAAAACAAGGCCGACATGCTGGCCGCGTTCATGATGGGCAAGACCGACGTCCGCTGCATGGACTGGGACGGCTGCACGAAGAACCCCGTGCGCTATTGCATCTCGTCGCAGGCGACGTACATGCCGACCACGACGCACGGCTGGCCGAAGGCCGGCGGCACGTGGATCGCCGAGTTCCAGAACATGCTGCCGAAGTAGCGCGACCGCTCCCCACGGCACGCGGGCGCTGAGCCGGCCATCGCCGAGGACGGATCTCGACCGAAAAACTTCGAGCGTCCAGCGGGCGACTGCTTATATTGCGACAAGAGGAGTTTCTCTTGCCAAGACCCAACGTCGGCGAACGCGCACCTGACTTCACGCTTCCGGACGCAGCCGGCCAGGCGGTCCGGCTGGCGGATCTGCTGGCACGGAAGGTCGTGGTGCTCTACTTCTATCCGAAGGATGAGACCGCAGGGTGTACCGCGGAGGCCTGCGCCTTTCGCGATGCCTACGAGGATTTCACGGCGGCCGGCGCCGAGGTGGTTGGGGTCAGCCGTGACGATGCCGCCTCGCACACCCGGTTCGCCGCGCACCACAAGCTGCCGTTCACGCTCCTCAGCGACGCCGACGGAACCGTGCACGCGCTTTACGGCATCCAGAGCCGCCTGGGATTCCTGCGCGATCGCGTGACGTTCGTCATCGATCGGTCAGGGATCGTCCGCAAGGTCTTCACGTCCATGATCAACATGCGCGGGCATATCCAGAGTTCATTGCCGGTCGTGCGCGGGCTGGTCGGCGACGCCACGGTGCCGTCCGCGAGCTGAGGGGCGCAAGGGCGCTCCCGTGGTTGTCTGCGGCTCGTGCCTATCCGGTTCTTCTTTCGTGACGTACCGCTCTCCAGATTCGCGCCAGGCTCTGCTGGTCAGGCTCGCTTCGCACGCCGACGCGAATGTGTCCGGGCAGGCCGAAGCTGGCGGCATGTCTGACCAGCACGCCTCGGGCCTGCAGCGCGGCCACCACGGTCGTCGCGTCTTCGATGCGATAAAGCAGGAAGGGACCGCCGGCCTGCTCGGGCGGGCCCGCGACGGTCGACAGGCGTTCCGCCAGAGTCGCTCGCAACTCTGCGAGGAGTGCTCGGATCGACGGCAGCTGCGACGGCAGCAGCCTTGTCGCCACGACTCCGGCGGCCTGCGCCGGGCTGGACACGTTCCACGGCGGCAGTGTCGCTTGCACGGCGGCCGCGACCGGCGGCGCCGCCAGCAGGTAGCCGAGGCGCAGGCCCGGTAGCGCGAAGATCTTGGTCAGCGAGCGCAAGACGACGATGTTGGGCTCAAGCGGCATGCCCTCCACACCCTCGAACATCGGCAAGTACGCCTCGTCGACGACGAAGAGGGTCTCGGGCCAGCGACGCGCGATCGCCGTCAGGCTGTCGGCCGGCGCGGCGGTGAGGCACGGGTTCGAGGGGCGGCAGACAAACGCAACGGCGATCGGTGAGGCGGCGAGTGCACTGTTGATCTCCTCGACGGGAAAAGAGAACCGCGGTTCGCTCATCTCGACGGAGACCACAGCGGCGCCGCTGGCCTTGAGGGCCTGCTCGTATTCACCAAAGGCGGGCTTCACGACCAGGCCCCGCCGATCCGGGCCGGCGAAGGCACGGGCCAGGGCCCAGATCAGCTCGACCGCGCCGGCGCCCACGACGACACGCTCCGGAGAGAGATCGTGCAGCCCGCCGATCGCCTCGCGCACGGGCAGCGCCGTGGGGTGCGGATAGCGCGACAGATCGGCATCGCGAACGGCGGCGACTATTTCGTGGGGCGGCGGCAGCGGCGACACGCCCGTCGAGAAGTCCAGCAGCCGCGCGTCGTGGGTCCCGCCGTGGACCGCGGCCGGCAACGCGACCAGCTCGGGGCGCGGCCTAGGTGGCACAGTGGACCCCGAAGATGACCAGCGCCGCGGCCAGCGCGGCCGCCCCCAGCATGACCCGGACGGCGCGGTCGACGTCGGCCGCCGTGGGCGAGGGCAGGCCGGCGCCCAGCCGATAGTGACCCGTCTTCTCCAGCTCCACGCCCAGGGCGCCCGCCATCGTCGCCATCGGGTGACCGGCGTTCGGGCTCTCGGTCACCCGCCGGTCGCGCGCCCAGATCGCCACGGCGCGCTCGAAAGAACCACGGCCCAGCGGCGCCGCCAGCGCCAGCAGCAGCGCCGTCACGCGCGCCGGCACCAGGTTGGCCAGATCGTCGAGGCGCGCGGCCGCCTTGCCCAGCCACTCGAGCGGGCCCCGATATCCGATCATGGCGTCCAGCGTGTTGATGGCGCGGTAGGCGAGGGCGCCCGGCACGCCGGCGACGGCATAGAAGAACAGCGGCGCAACGATCGAGTCGGAGGCGTTCTCGGCGACCGATTCGACGGCCGCGGCGGCGACCAGGGGAGGGGCCAGCGTCTTCGTGTCCCGCGAGACCAGGCCGCCCAGCGCGGCGCGCGCGGCGTCGAGGTTACCGGCAGCGAGCGGGCGCGCCACGTCCCAGCCGGCAGTGGCCAGCGCGCGGACGGCGAAGGCGCTCTTCAGCAGGAAGACCGCCAGCACCCAGTGCGCAAGGCCGTGGGTGTGCCGCAAGGCCAGCCAGGCCAGCCCGCCAAAGAGGCAGGGGCCGGCCGTGGCCATGAAGGCACCCCACAGCAGCGCCGGCAGCGGTCGTTCGGGCGCGCGTCGCCGCAGGGCCGCCTGCAGATGCCCCATCCAGACGACGGGATGCAGGCGCGCGGGGGGCTCGCCCAGCACCAGGTCGACGGCCAGCGCCGCCAGCAGGATCGTCACCGTGCTGGACAGGCGTTCTCCTCCAGCCACCGCGCGACGCCGCGCGAAACGGCGCCGAAGACGGCGGCGCCCATCGCTGACCCGCAGGCGGTGTGCTTGCCCGCGAAACGGTCCGGGCGGGCCGTGGCGGGAGCGGCGATGACGATGCAGTCCGTCCCGGTTCCCGTCGCCGGCCGCCCGCTGAGGGGGCTGCGCAACCCGGCCGCCAGCACCGCCGCCGTGCGCGCTTCGGCCGCGATGGCGCTGGCCTCCAGCAGCGCCTCCTCGGTCAGCCCGACCGAGACGCGGCAGAGCAGGTTGATCGTCCCGACCGGTGAGCGGAGCGCCGTCGTCGGATCGCCCACCGCCAGCAGGTTGCCCAGGCCGACGGTGGCCAGGCACTCGGCCTGGATGCCGTCACGCGCGGCGCGCTCGGTTTCATGACGGCGGATGTCCCGTGCCGTCAGCAAGCCCACGGCGCCAGGCGCGTCGACCTGCGCCAGCGTCTCACGCAGCAGCGCGCCGGCGTCCACGGTCGGGCCCAGCTCGGCGAGCCGAACCTCCCTCCAGACGACGACGTCCGTTTTCGTCCGACCACCGTTGACGATCGCCCACGACAGCAGGTCATGAGGCCCATGGAGCCGCACGACCAGCGCTCTGGCCGCCGCCGTCTCGACAACCGTGACGCCGAGGTCCGACGGTCGCGCTGCGATCTCGACTGCGGTCACGGGGGGAGCCTGCGCGGCCAGGCCGTGTGACGTCAAGGCGGCTCGAGCTGGCGGTTCGCGCCGCCGTCGCGCACGCGAACTCTGGCAGAGATTGCGACGACGGCGCCGCGGGACGCAAGACCTGCGCAATCGCGTGACCGTGCCAGCGGAACCCGCGGCCGGGTCGCCAAGAAGCACGCGCCACGATGACGGCTCAGATGGTGGCACTTGCCGTGCAACACGGAAAATACAGAAGGGCGAACGGCAAGAGGAGGCTCGACGTCGAATGGTTCCCCTCATCTGGTTGCTCATCATCGCCGTCGCGGGCCTGCTGGTGGTCCGACTGGGTACCACGGCATTGACGTTGACCGGGCTGGCCAGAGACACGTCGGAGTTCCAGGCCTACTCGGCCTTCTTCGGGGTCGGGTTCACCACGCGCGAATCCGAACAGGTCGTCAACCACCCCATTCGCCGGCGCATCGTGCAGCACCTGATCCTGGCGGGGCAGGTGGGCCTGACCAGCGTGATCGTTCCGCTGGTGGTGACGTTCGTCAACATCAAGACGCTGCGGGAAGCGCTGGTCGAGCTGGGCCTGATGGTGGGGGCGCTGGTCGTGTTGTGGGTCGTCATCAACACCGCCTTCTTCAAGCGACTCATCGACCGTTCGATCAAGCTGGCGTTGAGGCGACGGGGCGAACTGCGGCTGTCCCTGACCCATGAGGTGCTGCTGCGCTTGCCGAGCGGGTTCATCGTCTCGGAGATCGTGCTGGATCCAGGCCACCCACTGCTGGGCCACAGGTTGATTGAAACGAAGCTTGGTCAACGCGGCATCGTGCTGCTGGGTATCTCGCGGGCCGACGGCTCGTACGTGGGAACGCCAACCGACGAGACAGTCACTGGATCCGCCGACGTGCTGACGGTCTACGGCCGCGAGGTCGACGTGCTGGCACTGGCGTCGGTCGAGCAACGCGCGCCCGCGGGAATCGCCTGATTCTTGCCGTCACCCGTCTGGTGGGCGCTCACCCCTGGTTTCCCGCGACCTGTTTCGATCGATGTGCGGTACCGAATCCGTCCGGCTGCCTGGCGATCCAGGGAACAAGCCGCTGCGCGACGCCGTGGTCAGCGGGGCGTCGCCGGCGCTGGCGGCGCCGGCACCGTGACCGGGGTGAGGGCGGCGGCGTTGCGGCTGATATTTCGGCCGCGAAATCCCCAGCCCACCATTCCGATCAGGACGGCCACCATCACGGCCACGCCCATCACAAAGATGCGCTTGCTCCAGCTGCTCTCGAAGGTCTTGATGACTTCGCTATCGTTCATGAGAGGAATCTAAGCAACTGGGATGCCGTAGCGGAGACCCGGGCCCAAAAAGCGGGCGGCTGCACGAAGCGCGGCAAACTTTGCGGGCTGACCACGCGCGGGCGCAACGACTGCAGGAAGCGACGTCGACCTGGGTCGAGATCCTCTAAGCGGGGACCCGACAGGGCCAGTCGCCGCCAGCAAGCGGCCGATGCGGTCAAAGTGGGGATAGGCGCAGGGCGCGAGCCGCTCGCGCGGCTGGCCGTGCAGATCGCCAATGACGCCGTCGTTGTCGATGGACTCGTCGCCTGCAACTTGATGACACAGGAGGGATGAAAGAAAGCGTGGCGCGTGAAGACGTACGAGGCCGGAACGCGCTGGGGCTTGGCCACTGGCCGGACCGGGACGACATGGCGATCCAGCGATCCCGGCCGTGAATCGGCGCGCGCCGCCGCGAGCAGCAGCGACATGGACGACGTGTGGTCGGTCAGATTTCGGGGGCATTGGCCCCCGACGCCTGGCGCTCGATCGTCGTCGCCGGCCATCGGCCCTGACACCTGTCAACTGTGGTTTACAGATTTGTTGCCTGCCGGCTCTCGAGGCGGTCGTCTATGGCCAGTGAAGGCACAACCTTTCACTCGGGAAGGTGACGCCGAAAAAAGTCCTGGGTCCGATCGACGGAGGTATGTGCCGTGACGCAATTTTCTTCGCGGCTGTGGATGGGCGCGGCGCTGGCCGCCACCTGGGGCATTGGTTGTACCGGTTCGGTTGGAAACGGGGCCGGCACGTCGGCGCCGCCGCCGGGGGGCGGTGGGGTGGCAACGCCGGCATGGTCGGTGGCGGCAGCGGTGGC
>DATLVT010000932.1:0-6695 GCA_035577105.1 Polyangia bacterium | reverse complement strand
TTGGCGGGCGTGCACGTCGGCTGATCCAGCTGGTGCGCCTTGTCGAACGCCGGCCCCTGCCACCAGTACGGGCCAGACAGCACGTCAACGTGACCGTCTTTGTTGTAGTCGCCGAACGTGCTGGCCTCGGCCAGGTTCAGGTGATTGAGATCCTTGCGCGTGAACCTCAGCGTGCCGAGCTTTCCCGTCACCGGCATTCCCGGACCGCCGGCGCTGTCGCCGCCCCCCGCCGCCCCGCTGTCCGGCGGGGGATCCACGGGCGCCTCCGCGGCTCCGCCGCTGCCGCCTGCCGGTGATGACGAGCCAGCGTCAGCGCTGCCCCCATTCCCCGTCGGATGGGCGGCAGAAGCTCCACCACTCCCGGGGGCGCCCCCGGTGGTGACCGTCCCGGAAGGCATTCCATTCGACCCTCCGCCCGAACCACAGCCCGTCGCCCCGACCGTCAGAACCGAGAGCGCGAGCACCGCAGACAATCGAGTCATGGCCTTTTCCCTTCTCGCCGAGGCTGACCATGCGGCGAACACATGAAGCTAATCGCTTTACTCATTGCCCTTCCCGGCGATGAGAGTCCAAGGTTTTTCGGGTCGCCGCCACAGGCACCGCCACGGCTGGCCCGCCGGCGACGGTCGGACCACACCAGCGCGGCCGCCGCGACACTGGGCAACGACAGTGGGATGGCGCTCTCTCCACCCACCGCGCAACCGCTGGCGCCGCTGGCCGCCGCCGGGGGCTGGCAGGTCCGATCGGGCCAGATGTTCGTCATCGCCAGTCTGTGGCAGGTATCGGCGCACACCTGCTGGAGACACCGCCTGATGGACGAGACGTCGCCGAACTTCATCATGGGCCGGAAGGTCATCCCTTCGTCGGTCGACACACCCAGAGCAAACCCATCCACGAAGTTGTCCGCCGCGCCGTACAACTTTCCCTCGCGCTCGACCAGCGCCCGCAACTGTGGGACCGACCAGGGGGTGAAGGTCCGCCCGCCGTCGCTGGACCGAAAGCCGCTACCCACGGGATTTCCCTGGGCGTCGGATTCCAGGCCCGCCACCAGGATGACACCGCTGGCGAGACGGGCGAATGCGGTCAGCGCGACGCCAAAGCGCACCGGCGTGGTGAAAGTCGCGCCGCCATCAAACGAGATGGCCAGCGCCTGCGACTGCGGCTCTGTGACCAAAAGAAAAATCTTCTGGGCATCGACGGGATCAATGGCGATGATCCGGAAGGTATTCTGGCCAATGCTCGATTCGAGATTCACAGGCCCGCTCCAGGTGGCGCCGCGATCGGTGGACTTGAGCATCTGCGGCTGGGGGCCGGGGGTGTCATAGGAGGCCAGATAGATGACGCGGGGATCGGCTCGCGCGCTTTCGATACCGGTCAAATCACCGCGCAAGGCGCCGTGATAGAGCGGGGGGCCCACGGTCCGGCCACCGTCCGTTGATTGATAGACGGCCGCGGCCGCAAGCTCGGTTGAATTGGGCACGGCGAGCACCAAGAGGTGCATGGCATCTGTTGGATCTGGAAAGAAGTCCGTCGGCCGTGCGTCTTGTGCCGTCCCGCCGGACACCGCCCACGTGCACGACAGATCGTCGCTGTGAATCAGGCCC
The DNA here is from genome assembly GCA_035577105.1 of Polyangia bacterium. Lineage (GTDB taxonomy): Bacteria > Myxococcota_A > Polyangia > Fen-1088 > Fen-1088 > DATKEU01. The sequence goes on along the minus strand of DATLVT010000932.1, from coordinate 5,091 downwards.
CGCTCCGACAGCGCATACAGGCGGTTCAACGGCGCCGGTCCTAGCTGGTAAAGACTTGCCAAGCTTGAGACCTCCTGCTCGCAACTCCAGGTCCAGCTCTTTCCCCCGTCCTCGCTGGTGATGAGGCCGAAGTTGGTGCTGAGCGTGATCTCATCTGGCCGGTCTGGGGGCACCAATATGCCGAAAGAATCGGGAAACGCGCCGTTGGCCCAGACCAACCGATCCGTGCCAACCACCAGCCCGCCGGTCGCCAGGCACACCCCCAGCGAGAGAGCACCCCACGCCGGTCGATGCCCCCGTCTCAATGCCTGTCCTCCGCATCGAACGAATGACCGACTGTCAAAAGACGATTTATTGCCACACACATTCACACATTCATCGTTCTGTTGTGAGATCGCTAGTTGGCTGGCACGGGAAGAAATTCGGTCGGCGCGAGCGCGCGCGGAGTAAAGCGCGCCATCCGGATGGCGCCGTGCAAGAACGCCTCCTGGGTATAGCGACAGCCGAGCGAAGTCCCGCCGTTGCCGATCGGCTTGTAGGCCAGCGGATAGGGAGTCTTCAGCAACTCGGTCGTCTGGCATCCTTCCGCGCCGGGGCAAGGGCCCGCGTTCTCGTACACCCCGTTCACGAAGTGCTTCAGGCTGACGCCGTCGACGACGATGGCGACGTGGTACCAGGCGCCCAGTGGGTGCGGAAAGCCAACCGCGAATGCGCGCGCGGTGGCGTTTCCCGACTGGACGAAGCTGACCAGAAACCAGGTGCCGCCGGCCTGGCGGAGCTCAAAGAGGACGCGGTCGGCGCCCCCCGCCTGCATGTGAAACCATCGCTGCGCCGCACCTCCGGCCGCATCGGGCCGGAAGACAACTTCCGTGGTCCACCTGGCGAACCCGGCGATTGGTTGATCCCCGACGAAGAGAGCATCTGCCCCGTCGAACTGAACCGCCATGCCACCCGGCGTGTCGATCACCTTTGGATTGCCAACGACTTTCGTGATGGGGTGGCCACCCAATGACTTGAGGTTATCGAAGGTCCAGACCACCGCATCCGGAGGATTGGCCAAGGGTTCATCCGCATGCGCATCAGTCAGCCTGGCGTCATCGTTGAAGGGCGAGTCATCTCTGTCCCCGGAGTCTGTCGAGGCGCCGGCCGGAGCTGCGGCGCCGTCCGCGGTCGGTTCGGAGACGGTGGTGGTGGACGTTCCGTCGGCGCTGCCGCCGGCGTCACCAGCTGTTCGTTTTCCGCCGGTCCCTTCCACGATCGGCGGCGCCGACATTGCTCCGGACGTACAACCGATGACCGACGCGACAAGAGACGCCATCATGTTGTACACGAGGGGCGCTACCCGTCGGTCCATCAAACCTCCGTCAGAACACCTGTGCTGTCGCCCACCGTCACGCCTGTCACTCCGACGGTGGCCAGAGTGGTGAGGAGCAGATTGGACACCGGGATCCCGCTCGACACCGGCGTACCGGCGCCGCTTGAGACCGGAATGTTCTTGTACGCCCCCACCGGAATCGGGTTGCCGTACCTGACGTGTTGGCCCGGCTTCAGGGCGCCCCCGCCATGCCCCGCCAGGACGATCGGCATGTCGTTGTGATTGTGCCGGTCCCCGTCGGAGATGTCGCTGGAGATGAAGATGGCCGAGTTCGTCAGCAGGTTCGAGCCGAGGGGCCCATCGGGGATGGCCTTCAGCTTCGAAAGAAAATAGGCCACCTGCTGGAACGTCCAGGTATTGATCGCGATCAGCTGGGCAATGTTGTTGGGGTTACCGCCGTGGTGGGAGATGTTGTGGTGGCCGGCGTTGATGGGCGCTCCGTTCGCCGTCAGGAACGGATAGGTCTGATTGCTGGTTGAGTTGCCCTGCATGAACGAGACGACCCGCGTCGCGTCGCACTGGAACGCGAGCACGATGAGGTCCAGCATCAGCTTCACGTGCGTGGGGTAATCGGTCGCCGCGGCCGGCGGTGGCGTTCCCGTACCGCAGGATGCGTTGCCCGACGCCGCGTTCATCACCTCGCCCTCAAGCGCCCGCACGCCCGTCAGGTACTGATCGAGCTTGGCGGCGTCGGTCTTGCCGAGCTTGACCGTCAGACTGCTGATATCGCCGGTCACATAGTCGAGGACACTCTTGTCGTAAGCGCGGCGCCTGGCGACGTCAGCCGCCGACGCGGTCGGGTCATAGCCCATGAATAGCTTTTGAAACGCCTGCAAAGGATCGGTCACCTTGGGCAAGGGCGTCAGCGCGTCCGCCCAGGTGACGTTGCGCGAGTAAGCGCAGCTGTAGCCGCTGTCGCACCCGCCCGCCGAGCTGCCCCCATCGATGCCCAGTTGAAGCGATTGAACCCGGGTCTTGATCCCGTTCTTCAGCAAACCGTTGGCGGCGACCTGATCGGCCGAGATGCCAAGCCTGATGTTCGTCGTGGACTTCAACGCGTGCACGCAGGTGATGAACCCGCTGGTGCCAGAGGCGTGATCGCCGATCTGATCGGGCTTCGCCGGATCGTTCTGCAGGCCGGTGACGACGGAAAAATCCGACCGGAGCGGCTCCAGCGCGGCGAGCACCGGCGGCATGGCGTAACCGGTCCCTGTCGTGGTGGGCCGGAAACTGTCCATCCAGACGCCGTTCGGAATCCACCAGTAGAGGAGCCGTTTGGCAGCGCCTTGACTGCTCTCCGCACGGGCGGCCTTCGGGATCATCGATTCGAGAAACGGCAACCCCACGACCACCGCGCCTCCGCCCAGAAAGCGGCGTCGAGACAGGGCACCACGTTCACGCGAATTGTTCATTTCAGCCTCCGTCCCCGCGACGGTTGAGGAACGTCGGGCTCAAGATGATCCTGGCCACCAGATCCTGAAACTTGAGTCCACCGGTCGCAAAGCCGCCCGAAACCGTCGAAAGCGTGGGCCCGTCCATGCTGTTGGGATCCGTCATCGTCAGGCCGCGACCAAGCGCGTAGGTGTACAGCTTTGTCGCCATGCACCTGGGAAACTCTGGGTTGGCCCCGATGATCTGAGCCAGATCCGCCACGCCGCTGAACTTCTGACCGCCGGGAAGGGTTCCTGCCGAGTCGATCGGCAGCATGCCGTCCGTTGTCCGGTACGCGCCGACCGGGTCGTAGTTCTCCAGACCGAAGCCGATGGGATCCATCTTGCTGTGGCAGACCGCGCAGGCGGGGTTCTGGGCGTGGCTTTCCAGCACCTGTCGCAAGGTCTTTCCGCCGGTGGGATCGGCTCCCACTTTCGTGTTCACGTTGGCCGGCGGGGGCGGGATTTCTTCGCAGAGCAGTTCCGTCAACACGTACTTGCCGCGCAGGACCGGCGAGGTTCGATCGGCATGGGAGCTGACGGTGAGAAAGCCACCATGCGACAGGAATCCGCGCCTGTGCGTGGCGCCTGAAAGGTCCACCCGCACCGGCGTGGTCGAACCGACGGGAGGAAGGCCATAGTATTTCGCCAGGCGATCGTTGACGAACGTGAAAGGGGCGTCCAGAAGCTGATCGGCGGGGAGGCCGTGAAAGGCGACTTCACGGAACAGGAGCTGCGTCTCGGATTTCAGAGCATCACGCAGGCTGGCATCGAACTGCGGAAACAACGTTGGGTCAGGCGCGGCCTCGTCGATCTTGCGGATGAACAGCCACTGGCCGGCGAAGTTGTCGATCAAGGCCTGCGCCCTGGGGTCCGCCAGCATGCGCGTCACATGATTCGTGAGCGTGCCGGGGTCGTGGAGGTTGCCGGCCTTGGCGGCGGCAAACAGCGGCTCGTCAGGCATCGAGCTCCACAGGAAGTATGAAATGCGCGACGCCAGCTCATAGTCGTTGAGCGGATGCGGCTGCAGCGACTTCGGCGAAGGATCGAGCTCCGGGCGATACATGAAATAGGGCGACAGCAGCGCGGCGCGAACGGCCAGGGTGAACCCGACCTCCGCTGAATCGCCTTGGCCGGTGGCGACGTTCACCAGGGCCATCAGACGGTCGATCTCGGCGGCCGCGACGGGCCGGCGCCAGGCGCGTGGAACGAAGGCTTCCAGCGCTGTGCGCGCACAGGCGGCGCCGCCGGCGGCGAGGTCGCAGTTGACCAGGAGCGTGCGCTGAGCGGGCGTCGCCATCGCCTTGGCCACCAGGGAGGCAGCGGCTGTGTTGTAACTGGTCAAATGAAGCGGGGAGACCGTCAAGACGTCGGCCGTGTTGTCGAAATCATCGCCCCGATCGTCGGCCGGAAAGTTGAAAGTGGCGCTGGGCCGCATGGACGTTCCCAGGAGGTCGCGCATCGTGTTGTCGTATTCCGCGAGGTTCAGGCGGTGCATCGTGACGCGCCCCGGATCAGTTGCCTTCGATCCTCCGGAGACACCGGGCGGTCCAATGCCTGCGCCTCCCTGCCCTGCCCCGGGCCCCGCGCCGGTACCTGTCTCGCCGGCGGCGCCAATGCTCCCGGAGCAACCGCCCGTCGCGAGCGTGCTCGCCAGGGCGGCACACAAGAGCGCCTTCGACGAACACCTCCAGAGAGTGACTGCGGGCGGCGGCCCAGCAACGGCCATGAGTGACCTCCTACGCTTTGAACAAACGGGAGCGTTCAACGGCGCCCCCGAGGGCAGGGGCACGTTGACACCTGTATAAGTGTCTCGAGAGCGCCGGGATGGTCCATCGATTTACTATGTCGATCGAAAATGGCACTGGCCGGTCCGATCGGGGCTACCGCGCGACAGGAATGACCTTGGCGGAACCGTCGCCGCCGGCCGGCAGGAGCGTGTCCGGGCGCGTCGTTTACCGCGTATTCCCCGGATTTTGAGCAGATTTTCTCTCACGCTGGGGGCGAAGACAGGCGCGGCACCACTCACCTGACCGGCCATGGATGTCCGGCCGAGCGGTCAAATGTGGCAGGGCCGCCTGACCGATATCGGCATATCGATTTACCTTGATATCTTGTGGTGATTTTCAAAGAATACGTCCCAGTCGGTTCTGGCCCCTGGCCAAGGAGTTTTTCATGCCCCGCGCCCCCGGTTCGCGCGCGATCCGCTGGATCTGCGCCTGTGGCTTTCTTGTCCTGGCGGTCGTCAATTGCAGCCCAGAGGCCAGCAAGACCCCTGTGACCACC
>DATLVT010000931.1:0-11425 GCA_035577105.1 Polyangia bacterium | reverse complement strand
CCGCGCCCTGGCTGACACCCTCGCGCCGCGCCAGCTCCATGAGGGGCATCCCGCCCAGCGCGGCCTGGATCGCCACGCGCTGTCGATCGGTGAGCGCTTCGTTGATCCCCTGCCGCAAGAGCGCCACGTCGGCTTCATCTTCGTCGTCGTCCCCGGAGAGATCGGCCTTTTCGATCGCCTCGTCCAGGCTGACGTGTTGATAGCGGCGCCGCCGTAGCTGCGAGAGCGCGTGGTTGACGGCGATGGCGGCGGCCCAGGTGGTGAACCGACTCTGCTCGGCGAAAGAGTCCAGATGGTGGTGCACGCGCAGCAGACTCTCCTGGGTGACGTCCTCGAGATCGGCGTCCGACAGCTGACGACCGAATCCCTTCGCCAGGGTCCGTCTCAGAAAATCGCGCAGCTCGCCGCCGGCGCGGCTCCGGACCGATTGGTCCGGGCTGCGCAGCGCTGCGATCCAATCGCGATCGATCGTCACGCGGTCAGCTTCAGCGATGCCGTGGCACGGGTCAAGGCGGGCCAGGCAACGAGACAGCGAGACAGCGACGGCTGATCAGATGGGCAGCAGACCAGGACGTCCGGAAACTTTCTTTTCGAAACACAGGTAAGGACGGCGCCCGTAGAGCGTCCGAGGGACAGAAGGAAACGAAAGACCTGCTGGCAGGTCGAATCACCAACGGACGAAAGGAAGAGCGTCATGAAAAATGCACAGATCGCGGTGGGGATGATGATGGCGGGCCTGGTTGACGGGTGTGCCGGAAGTGGCACGGCCGGTCGCGACACCGACCACGCGCGCGCGCCCAAGCCGGCCGAATCGGCCAAGGTGCACAACGTGGTGCTGGTGCACGGCGGATTCGTCGACGGATCGGGGTGGCAGGCCGTCTATAGCAAGCTGAAGAGCGACGGTTACCACGTCAGCGTGGTCCAGAACCCGACGACCAGTCTGGCCGCCGACGTCGCCGCCACCGAGCACGTGCTGGCCATGCAGGACGGGCCCGCCATCCTGGTCGGACATTCGTACGGCGGCGTGGTGATCAGCGAGGCTGGCAACAACGCCAAGGTGGCCGGGCTGGTCTACATCGCCGCCTTCGCGCCCGACGCCGGCGAGTCGGTGGCCACGCTGATCAAGGATCCGCTCCCCGGCGCGCCGGTGCCGCCGATTCTGCCGCCGCAGAATGGCTTTCTGATGCTGGACAAGTCGAAGTTCGCCGCCTCTTTTGCCGCCGATCTGGATCCGGAGGTGGCGGCCTTTCGCGCCGAATCTCAGGTGCCCTGGGGCATCGGCGCGCTGGAGGGCAAGGTGTCCCGGCCGGCCTGGCGCACCAAGCCCAGCTGGTACCTGGTCGCTACCGACGACAAGATGATCCCGCCGCCCGCTCAGCGTGCGATGTCACAACGAGCGGGCGCCAAGGTGGTGGAAGCGCCGGGAAGCCACGCCATCTACGAATCCAAGCCAGGCGTGGTCGCGGAGCTGATCGAGGAGGCGACCCGGGCGGCGACGCCGTAGCGGAGACGAGACGCGACAAACGCGGCGGCCCGGCGGCGATTGCCACGGGCCGCCGCGTTTTGTTGTCCGCACCGCTGCTGCCGCCTGTTGCACCCCCATGCGCTTCGCAGTGGCCGCCCGACGCGATATCGTTGGCCCGACATGGCCGAGGAGAGTCCATGACTGCGACGGTGGGCATCGGCGCCGGCGTCAATGAACTGGAACCGATCCAGGTCCGCCGATACGGATCAGGTGGACCGACGGCGGTCGTCCTTCACGGCGGGCCGGGCGCGCCGGGGTCTGCTGCTGGTCTCGCGAAGGCGCTCGGCGAGCATTTCGACGTTCTGGAGCCGCTCCAGCGAAGGTCGGGGCAGGTAGCGTTGACGGTTTCGCGCCACGTCGACGATCTTCGGGCCATCGCCCCGCAACCGGTGGCGCTCGTCGGATGGTCGTGGGGCGCCATGCTCGGTCTGTCCTTCGCCGCCCGGTATCCCCGGAACGTCTCGGCGCTGGTGCTGGTGGGGTGCGGTACGTACGACGAGTCGGCGCGTTCACTTTTTCGAAGCACGATTGATCAGAGATTGGGTGCATCCGGGCGGGACCTTGTCGTTGCCTTGAAAAATTGACTCGCTTCGGAGTCGGAGCCCGGAGCCCGCGATGCCATCCTTGGCGAACTTGGCGCCATGCACATGCGAGCCCAATCTTATGACCTGATCGAAGACACCGATGATGGGGCGGCCGGCTTTCCCGCCGACGACGCTGGGCATGTCGAGACCTGGAACGACGTCCTCCGTCTGCAGCAGGAGAACATCGAACCGGCCGCCTTCAGCGCGATATCGGCCCGGGTGTTGATGATTCACGGCGATGTCGACCCTCATCCCGGCCCGGCGACGCGGGACACCCTGCGGAGATTCATCCCAGCGCTCGAGTACATCTCGCTGGACCGATGTGGGCACGAACCGTGGCGCGAGCGTCATGCCCGGGACCGTTTCGTCGAGGTGATTCGCCAGTGGTTGAACGCGAAATGAAGGTCATGATCCGACTCTACGAGGAATCCGACGCCGAGGTGATGACCGCCGCGGCCCGTGAATCGACCGGGGACGTCTTGCCGTGGATGCCGTGGTGCCACCCCGAATACTCGGTGTCGGAGGCGCTCCAGTGGATCCGCGCGGTTCGCGACGGTCACGCGGCGGGGACGATGCACGAGTTCGCCATCGTCGATGCCACCGGCCAGTACGCCGGTGGCTGCGGGATCAATCAGATCAGCCTGGCGACGGGCGTCGCAAACCTGGGGTACTGGGTGCGGTCTTCCGTCGCCGGGCGGGGCGTCGCGCCGGCGGCTGTCCTTCAGCTGGCGTCATGGGCTTTCCAGCACACGCCCCTGCATCGCCTGGAGATCGTTGCGGCCGCCGCCAATCGCAGGAGTCAACGTGTCGCCGAGAAGGTGGGCGCTCATCGCGACGCCGTGCTGAGAAAGCGCGTCCTGGTGAACGGGGCGCCCTCGGACGCCGTGCTCTATTCCATCTTGCGCCCCGACTGAGGATCGCGTTCAGGCCAGGGCGGATCCCAAAACACCGCAGGCGGCGGGAATGGGAAACGCGAACCACCAGTCGACGCGCGTGCGGCGCCTGTCGAACAGAAAGGCGGCCGCTGGCCCGCGTGTGGCTGCAAACAGGCTTGCTCGGGTCGATCAGCTGAACTAAAGAGACGACATGCAGCGGTGCAACCGGTTGTTGTGCGCTTTTCTCACGCTGTCCGCCTGTTCGGCCAACAACGCCTCGCCCGGTTCGTCAGGGACCGGCGGCAGCGGCAGCGGCGGCGCCAGCGCCGGGGGCAGCGGCGGCACGTCGACCACCACCGGCAGCGGCGGCGCGGGACTACTCGACGGTTCGACCACCGGCGGCGGCGGCAGCGCCAGCGATGCCGCCGGCCAAGGTGCCGCGGGCGGCGGCGGTGACAGCGCGGGTGGTGGAACTGACGGCAGCGCCGACGCGTCGGCGGACGCGCCTGGCCAGCCCAGCCTCGACGTGGCTTTCTGCTCCACCGCGCTGGACGCCGCGGTCGTCCAGTACACCCGGTTTCGCACGGCCTACACCAGCGCGGCCAACCTTCCGCGCACGGCCAAGAACGGCGTGGTCACCACCGTCCCCATCACCGACTGGACCTCCGGCTTCGTCGGGGGCAGCTACTGGTACCTGTACGAGTACTCCAAGGATGCCGCCTTTCGGACGGCGGCCGAAAGCGCCGGCGCCGCGCTGGAGCCGCAGAAGACCACGACGATTGATCACGATCTGGGCTTCCGGTTCATGAGCACCTTCGGCAACAATTACCGCCTGACCAGCAACGCGAACGCGCTGGCGGTGCTGAAGACGGCGGCGGCCTCGCTGTCGACGCGCTTTCACGCCGTCGTCGGTGTCATCAAATCCTGGGACAATCCACAGTGGGATTACCCGGTCATCATCGACAACATGATGAACCTGCGGCTGCTGTACTTCGTCAGCGCGAACGGGGGAGATCCGACCTATGCCGACCAGGCCACCCAGCACGCGTTGACCACGCTCAAGAATCATTTCCGTCCTGACAACAGCTCGTTCCACCTGGTCAACTACAACTCGACGACCGGTGCCGTCATCAGCAAGGTGACCGTGCAGGGCCTGGCAAACAGCTCGGCGTGGGCGCGCGGGCAAGCCTGGGGCCTTTACGGCTATACCGAGTCGTTCGTCGCCTCGAAGAGGCCGGAGTTCCTGGCGCAGGCGCAGAAGATCGCGGCGTTCCTGATGACCCACAAGAACATGCCGGCGGACAGGGTGCCATACTGGGACTTCGACGCTCCGGCCGGGGCGTCGACACCGCGCGACGCTTCGGCGGCGGCGATCATGGCCAGCGGGCTGCTGCAGCTGTCGGGGCTGGTGCAGGAGCCGGATGCCAGCAAGTACCGCGACTACGCCCTGGCGATCTTGAAGTCGCTCACGTCGCCCGCGTATGCGGCGGCGGCTGGCCAGAACAGCTTCTTCCTGCTGATGCACAGCACCGGAAACCTGCCCGGGAACAGCGAGATCGACGTGCCGATCAACTATGCGGACTATTACTACCTTGAATCGCTGATGCGCTGCCGGGCCCTGGCTCACTAGCGCATACCGGACCGCGCCAGCCGCCGTCGTCAGTCGGCGGGGGGATTCATGCTGGGGCGACGCCGCTCCACAGCACCGTGTCCCTGGCGAACAGCTCGATGACGAAGTCCATGACCGCCCGCACGCGCGCGACGCGGGCCAGGTCGGGGTGGACGACGAGAAAAATGTCGCGGCTGCCGAGCACCCGCGGGGTGAGCCTGCGAAGGCGCGGCTCGCTGTCGGCGAGAAAACAGGGGACGGCGCCGATGCCCATGCCACAGATGGCGGCGTTGATGGCGGCGACGATGCTGTTGCCGCGCATGACGACGTTCGTCTCACGGGCGTGCGCCGCCAGCCACTGGCCCCCCGGCGTATTGGCGAGGCTCTCGTCGAAGCCGACGATGTCGTGCCCGCGCAGGTCCTCCGGGGTGGTGGGCGTGCCCTTGCGCGCGACGTAGTCAGGCGTCGCGTACAGCGACCAGCCCGCGCAGGTGACCTTGCGCGCCAGGAGATCGGGCTCGGTGACCTCGCGCGCGCGAAGGGCCAGGTCCGCTTCGCCTCTCATGAGGTCAGACGCGTGGTTGCCGCTGGAGATCTGGACGACCAGGGCCGGGTGACGCTCGCGCAGCGTCGCGAAGTTGGTCACGAAGTAGCCGCTCAGGGCCTCGGACATCGAGAAGCGCACGGTCCCCTCGATCCGGTCGTCGCCACCCGACACGCGCCGATCGATCGCCTCGAAGCGCGCCTCGATCTCCTGGGCCAGCGGCAGGATCCCGCGGCCGGCCTCGGTGGCGATCAGCCCGTCGGGGCCCCGCAGAAAAAGCCGCGCGCCCAGCTCGCCCTCCAGCGCGGACAGCCGGCGTCCCACCGTGGTGTGCTCGACGCCCAGCTCACGCGCGGCGCCCGCCAGACTGCCCGACCGCGCTATCGCCAGGAAATAGCGGAAATCGTTCCAGTCGGGCACCCGTGCAGAATCGCACGGTGGGTGTGCTGCTTCAATCATTCCGTCCCGCGGGCGCGGTCGGCATAGTGCCTTTCGCAGCAAGTTTTCGACGACAAACATTCAAACCCGAGGAGACCATCATGAGCGCACTGGACATCGTCACCAAGCTGGACAAGGAAATCTGCGGCGGCGAGCTGGCCAAGGCGGCCGCCTACCTGGCCGAGGATTTTCGCTTCGTGGGCGTCGGTCCCCACCCGCTGAACAAGGCAGAGGCCCTGGGGGTCTGGGCCACGATCCGGGCCGGCATGCCGGACTTCAGCCACAACATGCGCAACCTGCGAGACGCCTCAAACATTGTCTACGCCACCGTCGAGGCCGGCGGCACCCACACCGGGACGCTCTCCATCCCGAACGGTCCCACCGTGCCGGCCACCCAGCGCAAGTGGCAGAACCCCGTTGAACGGATCGCCATCACCGTGCGCGACGGGAAGGTCAAGGAGTGGGCCGTCGAGAGTGTTCCCGGCGGTGGAATGGCTGGCATGCTGGGGCAGCTGACCTAGGGAGGAGGACCCAAAACCGCGCCTCGAATCACGCCGCCGATTCCACGGCGGCGCGCAATCCGTCCGGCGCGATCAGCGTGAAGAAACCGTCGTCGTGGCGTCGTCGCCGGCAGCGCCGCTGGCCCGCACGATCTTTCCGGCGGCGGTCACCACCTCGGCCGAGATCAGATTGTCGCAGGTCAGGCCGTGGCGCCGCATCAACCAGCCGATGCCGCCGCCCAGGGTCAAGCCACCGATCCCGGTGCTGGAGATGAGCCCGCCGGTGGTGGCCAGCCCATGCGCCTGCGTGGCGCTGTCAAAGTCGGCCCAGGTGGCGCCCCCAGGGGCAACCTGGATTCGCGCGCCAGATTCACCACCGCCGCGACGTCATCGGCCGTCGAGCAACGGGCGATGAGTGCCGGGCGCCTGTCGATGGCCCCATTCCACACGTGGCGGGCCTGTTCATAGTCGGCGTCCTCGGGACGGATGAGTTTGCCCCGGAAGGCCTGGTTGAAGGTTGCTGGCGTCTTCATGGCGCCACACTGACAAGAAGCGAGCGGTAGCGCCTATGTCGCACGTCACAGCGTCGGCGATGGAACGCAACGTCCATGCACGAGGCGCGGGTGGGTGGTAGATGAAGGCCGGATCGGATGTTGTCACGGCGCCAAACCGCGAAAACCCAGGAGCTCGCATGACACTCGGCTCGATTCTGTGGCGACGGCTCGATGGCCCGGGGCACGATGCGTGTCGGCTGGAGCAGCACGGCGCGGGCTGGCAGATCGACGGCAGGGCGGTGTTCCTGCTCGACGGACGGCCGGCTTGCTTGACGTACGCTGCGAGGTGCGACGCCGGGTGGCATGCGGAGGATGGTCACGTTCGGGGTTGGATCGGGGATCGGTCGGTCGCGTTGTCCATCGCGCGAACGGCGGAAGGAGGGTGGACGCTGGACGGCAAGGAAGTCCCTGGTCTTGGCGCCTGCGTCGATCTCGATTTTGGTTTCACGCCGGCGACGAATCTCCTTCAACTGCGCCGGCTGGCGCTGGATCGCGGCCAGGGAGCGGACGCCCCCGCGGCCTGGCTGGACGTTTCGACGGGCGCGCTGGATGCGCTGGCCCAACGTTATGAACGGCGCTCGGAGACCAGCTACTGGTACGAGGCTCCGCGCTTTGACTATGCGCAGCTGCTTGAAGTCGATCACCTGGGCTTTGTCCGAAGGTATCCCGGCCTGTGGGAAGTAGAGGAGTGACCGGTCCGTCGGTTGGTTGGTTGGTTGCGCTGGCCGCGCTCACCGTCGGAACAATCGACGCCAGCGCGCCTCCAGGAACGCAAAGGCGCCGACCCCCAGCATCCCGACCGCCATCATCGCCAGCAGAACGTCGCCGTGGGGAAACTCCCAGGCTGCATGCAGGGCCCCGCCCGCGCCGCGTGCTTCGCGCGGGGCGCGGTCCATTCCGGCCCGCCAGAGGTAAAAAGCGATGGTCCCCAGGATGGCCGCTCGCGACAGATGCGCCAGTCGTCCCACGGCGGCGACGACGGCACGCTGGCGTGGCCCCATGTCCTCGACGCGCATCCGGGGGCGCAGATCGCCAATCCACACCGCATGAAACAGCTGCACCAGCGCCGCGATGAAGATCCCGCCGGCGACGGCGATCAGCAGCGGACGGCCGAGCGGCGCGTGCAGAACCCACGCGGATCCATGCTGCATGGTCGCATCGTCGTTGGTGTGCGCGGACGCCTTGCTCCCCACGGCCATCGCCGCCGCCGTTGTTCCCAGCGCAAGATAGAAGAGCGCGTCGACGGTGTTGACGATTCTCCGGCGCAGGCGCTGGGTCGGCTTGCCGTCTCCGTATGGCTCCGCGACCAGCGCCAGGGTGGCGCGAAAGATGGCGTGCAGGAACAGACCCACCGCGACGACGCCGATCAACATGCGACCGACCTGGGTGTGGGTCCCGTCGGCCAGGGCCCCCGTCGCGCTTGTTGTCTTGCCCCCTTCGCCTGATGCCGCCACGAAGGCCAGCCAGCCCACCGCCAGGTAGACCAGCCCCTTGGCAACAAACCCGATCCGCGCCAGCCGATCGGGCCACGGTTGAGCGCGCGCCGTGGCACGGCGGACGTTTGCGATCAGTGAGGCCATTCCGTCGCTCCCATCGGACCTGATAGACGCTAATACTCAAGCCAGGTAGAGCAAGGTAGGGCAAGGCATCCCGGCGTGAAAGCCGGTTCGCCGGCCGCGGTGTGATACCGTCGAGTGAACAGCTTCATGACGACGGAGGGCGTCCCCATGCGTGACCTTGTGACCATGACGATCACCGCGCTGGTCCTGGCGGTTGGCCCGGCCGCTGCGCTCGCGGCCCCGGCCCCCGCCGCCGAGAGCAACGACTTCGTCCTTCACGACACGGGCAAGGCCAAGGATGCCCGCGGCGCGAAGGCGTCCAAGATCGAGCCGACCAAGACCGAGGCCGCGATGAGGTTCGTGGTGATCGACAAGGAGAAGGGACCGGTCAAGGGCGTGGTGATCTCGATGACCGCGCCCGACGGCACCACGTACTACACCGACGAGACCGACGGTGATGGGTATGCCGAGGTGCTGGTGCCGGTGGGTAAGAAGTACGAGGTCACGTACCTGAGCCTGGGCCGCAAGGGGGACATCGCTGCGACGGTGTCGGTGACCGACGAGCCAAAGCAGAACGTCAAGCTGACCCTGCGCTACAAACGCCAGCCCCCGCCGCCGCCGTTCGTGTTGAAGGGGGTCACCTTTGACACCGCCCGGGCGACCATACGCCCCGAGTCGTACCCGCTGCTGGACACCGTGGCCGAATTCATGGCGCACAGGAAGAGCGCGCGCGTCGAGATCTCGGGCCACACCGACAACGTGGGGAATGCCAGGGCCAACAAGGCCCTGTCGCTGAGGCGCGCCCAGGCTTGCCGCAACTACATCATCGCGAAGGGCATCGACCTGGGCCGCCTGGAGGCCATCGGCTATGGCGACGAACGGCCCATGGTCCCGAATGACAGCGACGACAACCGGCAGAAGAACCGTCGCATCGAAGCCAGGGAGCTTCAACCCGCCGCACAGTAGAATCGGTCATCGGAGGGTTCGGCATGGCCAAGATCGACATCACCAAGGCGCCGCAGGGATCCGGTACCCGTTATCCGCCGCCCCACGACGCGCCCTGCAAGGGGCGCGTGTGGCGTCGGCTGGGCGATGCCGCCCGGTTGACCCAGTTTGGCGTCAACCTGGTGCGCCTGGCGCCGGGGGTCTGGTCCAGTCAGCGGCACTGGCACGCGCTGGAGGACGAATTCGTCTATGTGCTGGAAGGCGAGCTGGTGCTGGTGACGGACGGCGGCGAAGAGGTCATGCGCGCCGGCGATTGCGCTGGATTCAAGGCCGGCGAGCGCGACGGCCACTGCCTGCAGAACCGATCGGCGGCCGATGCGACGTTTCTGGTGGTCGGGTCGCGAAACGACGAGGACCACGGGGAGTACTCCGACATCGACATGGTGGCCTTGCCGGGACGCTACACCGGACGGGGCGGCTTCCGGCGCAGGGACGGCTCAGAGTTCTAGTGCCCTAGTGTTCGCTGCCATCCTGTTCGACAACGACGGCGTCCTGGTCGACACCGAGGAGCTGTATTTCCGGGCCACGCGCGAGGTGCTGGCGGGAATCGGCGCCGAACTGGACGAAGCCGGTTACGTAGAGTGGTTCTTGCGCGGGTCGCAGGGGATGGCGCCGCTGGCCACGGCGCGCGGCCTGGATGCCGCCGCCATCGAAGCGCTGCGGGCCGTGCGCACCCGGCGGTACCAGCAGCTGATCGCCGAGACCGAGGTGGCCATCACGGGCGCGCGCGAGGCGGTGCAGGCGCTGGCGCAGCGCTATCGCCTGGCCATCGTCACCAGCTCGGAGCCGGCGCCGTTTCACCTGGCCCACGCCCGCACCGGCATGCTGGCGCATTTCGAGCTGATCCTGACCCAGGGCGACTATGCCCGCCCCAAGCCCGAGCCCGATCCGTACCTGCGCGCGGTCGAACGGCTGGGCGTGGCGCCGCAGCGCTGCCTGGTCATCGAGGACTCGGCGCGTGGCCTGCGGGCCGCCAAGGCCGCCGGCCTGACCTGCTGGGTGATCCCCACGCGCCTGACGGCCGCCGGCCCCTTCGACGCGGCCGACGCGGTCCTGCCGGATCTGGGGGCGGCTGTGGCGCGGTTGCTGGCGCTGGGATGAAGGCCGTGCGTCTGAAACTGGCTGAGCGTCGGGCCGAGCCAGGGCGCGCCCATGTGTGAGGTGAAGACACCGCGGATGCGACTGATCTCCGGGAGGCAGGACCTCGCCGAGGCGGAGCTTTCGGAGCCGGGGCGCCTGGCGGCACTCTTGAATGCGACCGTGCCGCGGGAGTGGCCGCCCGAGACCTTGCGAGATGCCCTGCCGCTGTTCCTGTCGAGCTGCCTCCAGTCGGGAATTTTCGGGCCATGGACCCTGGGCTGGTATGGGGTTCTGGAGATGACCGGAGCGCCGACGGCCACGCTGTGCGGAAGCGTCGGCTTCAAAGGCTCGCCCGACCCGCAGGGCATCGTCGAGATCGGCTACGCCGTCTTGCCTGCCTATCAGCGACGGGGACTGGGAACCGAGATGGTCGTCGGTCTTTCACGGTGGGCGCTGGGTCAATCAGGCGTGAAGGAGGTTCATGCCGAAGTCACGCCGGAGAACAAGTCTTCTGTCCGCGTCCTGGAAAAATCCGGGTTCATCGCAAGCGGGCCCGGTCAGGAAAGCGGGACAACCCGTTTTCGACTCTGGAGGCAGCATTCGAGCTCCGATGATGCGCATGAATAACACCGACAAGCGCGTCGACGCCTATATCGAGGCCCTGCCCGGGTGGCAGCAGGACATCTGTCGCAAGGTTCGCGCCCTGGTGCACGCTGCCGACCCGGAGGTGGTGGAGACCATCAAGCGCACGCGGCAGCCGTATTTCACGCTGGAGGGGAACATCTGCGCGCTGCTGGCGGCCAAGGGCTGGGTCAATGTCTTCCTGTACGACGGCGCGATCGTCCCTGACCCACACGGAATCATCACCGGCGGTCACGACAACAAGACCGCCCGCACCGTCGCCATCCGGCAGGGTCAAAAGATCAACGCGCCCGCCCTGAAGGCCATGTTCAGGCAGATCATCGCCAACAACCGCGCCGGGGGCTGGCGAAAGCTGAAGGCGGACGGGAGAGCGTAGACCGGCCCGTGCGGCGGCATTGAAACGTCGTCATTCTTGTGTGAAGTAATCAGCATGCGGACGGCACAGGTTCGGTTGCTCGCGAAGATGGCAGGGCTATTGTTGGTGGCTTGCGGTCTGGCCGGCGTATCATT
>DATLVT010000930.1:0-4466 GCA_035577105.1 Polyangia bacterium | reverse complement strand
GCGTACGTCGCCCCACGGCATTGACCGGCGCAGCATGAACGCGGCCGGATCGTAACTCTCCTGGGCGGCGCGCTTGACGTGCGCCGACGGCGGGGCGTCGGCCAGCTCCTCGTTCGTCTCCAGGTCGCGGCCGATGATGAAGTTTCGATCGCGCTGCGCCAGCCGCTCGAAGTGCGTGAGGTCGTGCAACCAGCGCTGCGTGGCCACAAAGCTGCCGCCGGCCAGGCCCGCCGCCCCCAGCGCCAGCGCGACCTCGATGGCCCTCGCCTCCTTGGGGTTCTCGGTCCCGTCTTCAAAGCCCGACAGGTCGCGTCCTTCGCCGTAAACAAAAGAGGCCACGTCCTCGTCGACGCGGAAGGCGTCCCCCAGGTGGGCCAGCAGGCGTCGCGATCGATGCAGGATCTCGCCCGGATCATCGCCGCCGATGAACAGCCAGACCGCCCCCTGCGTCGACGGGAAGGCGCCCCCCGGGCCGCTGACGGCCGGGAAAGGACGAAGCCCCGCGATGGTGCCGCCACCGACGGCGCGAACGAGCGGATCGCCCAGGCCGACGATCAAGGTGCCTTCCAGCTTCAGCGTCTCGAGGCGGGCGCAGGCCTCCGCTGCCACAGCTTCGTGCACCAGGTTCAAGGTCAGGAACCGACCCGAACGGGTCGGCGGTAACAAGATGGAAGGCTGCGCGTTGTTCACGCGGCGGATATTACACCTGACCGTCAGGCACCGTTGAAATCCACGGCCAGGGCGCGCGCCTCGACGATGTTGTCCTCGATGGCGCAGTAGGTCCAGCCGCCATAGCGGCCAATCGAGTAGACGCCGGAGGCCTGCAACACCCGCGACAGGCGGCGGTGCTCGGCGATGGAACCGCGGGTGATGTGCACGTAGGCCGGATCCATCACCACCGAATGCTCGGCGACCAGGCGGTGGTCGTCGATGATGCCCAGGCGTTTCAGGTCCGCCAGCACGCGGGCCCGCGCCGCATCGACGTCCACGACGGCGTCGCGCGCATACCCAAGCTCGACGTAAAGGCTGAGGCGATCGCTGTCAAAGATGTTGTCGTAGTAGCCGATGCGATAAAACGACACGGACCGATCGGGGAAATAGACCCAGTGCACGCCGCCCTGCGCCTTGCGGTCAAAGCCCAGATTGAAGACCAGGACCTTGTTCCAGCTGAAGGCAGCGGCGTCGAAGCCCAGGCCGGCCGCCGCCACCAGGCGCGGGAACGGCGCCGAGGAGATGAGGCGTTCAAAGCGGATCTCGCGCCGCGAGGTGCGGGCCACCCGCGCGCCGAGATCGATCGACAGCAGCGGCTCGTCCAGGGCGATTCCTCCGTCGCGCACCTCGCTGGCCAGCGCCTTGACGTACTGGATGGCGCCCCCCTCCGGATAGGTGAAGGTGGCGTTGTAGCTGGCGTTGTTGGCCACCTTCATGTTGCGGACGATCTCGTCGACGTTGGCGTGCGGAAAGAAACGCCCCATGGCGTCGCGATCCAGCGTGCCCAGATCGCAGGCGTAAAGCTTTTCGTTGTAGGGAATCAGGAACTTCTCGGCGATGGAACGGCCAAACCGCGCGTACAGCATGGCCTTGAAGCTGTCTTCGACCACCGGCTTGTCGCCGCCGCCGGCGCCGCCGCTGCGGGCGAAATACAGGTCGTAGAGGCAGTCGATGAACTCGTCCTGGGGGAGCTGATGGATGTTCTTCTGAAAGGGAAAGTCGATCAGCCGCTGTCCGTAACGAATGAACGTCTTCTTGTTGATGGTGCGGACGGTCTGGCCAGGCATGCGCGCCCGCAGCCAGGCCTCGATCTCGGGGTGCTTGAAGTGAAAGAAGTGGCCGGAGTAGTCCCAGGTGAACCCGTCCCGGACCACCGTCTTGCAGTAACCGCCGATCTGCGAATCCGCCTCCAGCACCAGGTAGTCGCGATCGCGCAGGGCGGCCGCCAGGGCCAGCCCGCTGATGCCCGCCCCCACGATGAGGTGCCGTACTGATTCCATGCTCTGCCAGGCGCTAGCGTTGCACGCGCGCGCCTCCGCCTTTCACCAGGCTCTCCACCTCGCCCAGGCTGGCCATCGACGTGTCGCCGGGCGTGGTCATGGCCAGGGCGCCGTGCGCGGCGCCGTACTCGACCGCCTGGGCCAGGTCGCCTTTCTCCAGGAGGCCGTAGACCAACCCCGACGCAAAGCTGTCGCCGCCGCCCACCCGGTCATAGATCTCCAGGTTGCGGCGCATGGTCGATTCAAAGAAGCGTCCGCCCCCCCAGGCCACCGCGCCCCAGTCGTTGATCGACGCGGATTTCACCGTGCGCAGCGTGGTGGCGATGACCTTGAAGTTGGGGAACTCCTTGGTCACCTCGCCGATCATCTTCTTGAAGTTGTCGGCCTCGACCGAGGTGAGATTGGCGTCGGTCCCCTCCACCTCGAAGCCCAGCGAGGCGGTGAAGTCCTCTTCATTGCCGATCATGACGTCGACATAGCGGGCCAGCTTTCGGTTGACCTCCTGGGCCCGCTTCTGTCCGCCGAAGTTCTTCCACAGGCTGGGGCGATAGTTGAGATCAAAGGAGATGACGGTGCCGTGCTTCTTCGCCGCCACCATCGCCTCTTCGATCACGTCCGGCGTGGTCTCCGACAGACCGGCGTAGATGCCGCCGGTGTGAAACCAGCGGACCCCCAGCTTGCCGAAGAGCTCCTCCCAGTCGACGTCGCCGCGCTTCAGCTGGCTGGCCGCCGTGTGGCCCCGGTCGGAGACGCCGACGGCGCCGCGCACGCCGAAGCCCCGCTCGGTGAAATTGAGGCCGTTGCGCGTCTTGCGCCCCAGACCGTCGTAAGGGATCCACTTGATGAACGAGGTGTCGACGCCCCCCTGGCAGATGAAGTCTTCGATGAGGCGCCCCACGTCGTTGTCCGCGAAGGCGGTGACCACGGCCGTGCGCAGGCCGAAACACTTGTGCAGCCCGCGCGCCACGTTGTATTCGCCGCCGCCTTCCCAGGCGCGAAAGCTGCGGGCGGTGCGGATGCGCATGTCGCCCGGATCCAGGCGCAACATGATCTCGCCCAGGGAAACTTGATCAAGGCGGCAACTGCTTCGGTCTTTCACGCTGACAATGCTCATGGTCTCTCCAACGATCTCCTGACCAACCAGCGGTTTAAACGGACTTCGACTTGGCCTTGACCACGGCCACCGCCTCCGCGGCCAGGCGGGTGATCTCTGAAAAATTGCCGGCCTTCAACAGTTCGGGGCTGACCATCCAGCTGCCACCGACGGCGACCACCGCTTTGAAGGCGAGGTAGTCGCCCAGCTTTTCCAGGTTGATGCCGCCGGTGGGGATGAATCGCACCATCGAATAAGGCGCGGCGATCGCCTTGAGGGCCTTGATCCCGCCCAGTGATTCGGCCGGGAAAAATTTCACGATGTCGACGCCCTCGTCCAGTGCCATCTGAATCTCGGTGGGCGTGGCGACGCCGGGGAAGACCGGCACGCCTTTTTCGCGGCACCGGCGGACCACCTTGGCGTTGAAGCCCGGCGTGACGATGTACGTGGCGCCGGCGGCCAGCGCCTGGTCGACCTGCTCAGGCTGCAGAACCGTCCCCGCGCCCAGCGTGATCTCCTTGTCCTTGGCCATCGCCGTGATGGCCGCTTGCGCCGCCGCGGTCCGGAAGGTCACTTCAGCGACGGGCAAGCCGCCCGCCTTCAGCGCCTGAGCAAGAGGCCAGGCATCCTCGACGCGGTCGATGACGACCACGGGGACCAGGCGGCACTCGGCCAGTTTGCGCAACACCGGGGACGTAGGCTCATTCGGGGACATCGTCGGTTCCTCCTCTATAGACCACGACACGCCAATAGCACAAAGGCCGCTGCCTGGCAGCGGCCTTTGGCCGACTTGGTTCTTGTCGTGGATAACCCGGCGCGCGCCGGTCGGTGATCACTGGTGGTTGACGTAATAGTCGCTGTAGACCTTGGCCACGACCTTGACGCCCGCGGCGGTAAAGTGTGGTCCGGCCCCGGTGAAGACGGAGCAACTGGGCACATACAGCTTGGGCGCCGCCTTCACCAGATTCGGGTATTTGGCGACGGCCATGGCGATCGCGTCGTCAACGAACGGCTGCACAACCACTTCGGATGTCGCGTCAGCACCGCCGCAGTTCTTGTTTCCTGGCCCGCGAATCAAGGTATCAAGGTCGATCTCTTTGACGCCCGGATATTTGGCCTGGATGGTCTTGACTGCTGCATCGTACTGCGCGAGCCACTCGGCAGCAGACTTGAGCGAGAAGTTCACGCCGACGAGGATCACGCGGTCGGGATTGGTGGAGCCGCTGGTACAGGGCGAGAGCTTGGCCATGTTGTACAGGGGCGAGCTGGGATTCGCCCAATCCTGGATGAAAGACATCAGCGGCGTCGAGGGCGCCAGACCCTGCCAGTGGGCGCCATCGATGCCGGCCCCCATTTCGAAGCCACCGGTGAACCAGTCGTAG
>DATLVT010000929.1:0-5032 GCA_035577105.1 Polyangia bacterium | reverse complement strand
GATCGCCGGCCC
This sequence comes from Polyangia bacterium, assembly GCA_035577105.1. Classification (GTDB taxonomy): domain Bacteria; phylum Myxococcota_A; class Polyangia; order Fen-1088; family Fen-1088; genus DATKEU01. The sequence goes on along the minus strand of DATLVT010000929.1, from coordinate 5,020 downwards.
GGGGTTGATCTCGGTGGCGAAGCCGAAGGCGCCGCCGCGATCGATGTCTTCCAGCCAGTAGCTGGGCGGCACCCAGTCGTACGGCCCCAGCATCTTGAGGCCGCTGGGACCGGTGACCGGCCCGGGTTTCTGGGAGGCGCTGGACTGAAAAGGATTGGGCCAGCGCTCTTCCTGCAAGACTTCGAGATAGCGCTGCTCGACGTGGGCCGGAGGCGGGAAGTCGCTGCCGTACCACCAGGTCAACAGCGACGGGTGACGGCGGGCCCGGCGCAGCTGCGCCCGCAACGACTCGGGGGCGATGACGTGATTCTCGTCGGTCCAGGTCTCCCACTTTTCCCAGCAGTCGCAGCAGCACCAGCCCGCGATGACCAGGAGGCCCTCGCGATCGCACTCCTCCAGAAATTCGCTTCGCTCCAGCATCCCCTCGAAGCGGATGGCGTTGAGGTTCATGGCCTTGGCGTATCGCAGGCCGATGCGGTCGCGCTCGGGCTGGCGGCGCAGGAACAGATCGCTGGCCCAGCCCGCGCCCCGGATCAGCAGCGGGACGCCGTTCACGGAAAAGCGGGTGTGCCCGTCGACCGTGATGGAGCTGGTGATCTCGCGGATGCCGAAAGCCAGCTGCACCTCGTCTGACCGGTGTCCGCCGACCGTCACCTGCAGATTCAGATCGTGAAGGTGGGGTGTCCCCAGCGTGTGCGGCCACCACAGGCGCGGGTGCTCGACCCGCAGGCGTGGATCGTCGGTGGGATCGATGGCGAAAGAGACGCGGGCGCCGGCGGGGATTTCAAAGCGTTTGGTGAAGACGCCCACTTCCAGCGCCGCCCGCACCTCCGCCACCTGAGGGCGGTCGGTGGCGTTGACCAAGTCACCGGCGATGGTGAGGCGGGCGCGGACGGTCCCGTTGCTGCCTTCCAGTTTCGTCACCACGAACGGCGCGCGCACCGCCACCGGGCCGCTGGTGCGCAGCCAGACGTCGCGCCACAGACCCATGTTCTTGTCGGGCGGCGAAGGATTCCAGTCGACCCAGGTCAGGGCCAGGTCGCACGGGTCGGGAGGAAAAACCTCGACGGCGATGACGTTGGGTCGCTCGCGGTGCAGCAGCGCCGTGACGTCGAATTCGTATTCGCGGTACGCGCCCGCCACCTGATCGGGTCCAGCGACGTGATGGCCGTTCAGCCAGATGTTGGCGCGATAGTTGATGCCGTCGAACTGCAGGGTGGCGTGCGGGCCGGCCTCGGGTGGCAGGGCCAGCTCCTTGCGAAACCACCACGACTGCCGGAAGGGGCTGTCCTCCGGCATGGGAAAATTGGAGAAATTCTTGGCGGGCGGTCCCTGGCCGGGGATCTTGGCCAGGTTGGTGCCAAAGAACGGCTCGACGATCTCGCCGGACGTGACCAGCGCGCCCAGCACGGTCGACGGCAAGTCGACGCGACGCCAGGCCGCGGTGTCCATGCCGGGCTGCGACAGCGTTTGGCCCAGCGACGTCGCGCCATCGCCGTCACCATTCCGGTGAGACAGCTCTGCCGATGACCGCACCGACCAGCCGGCGTTGAGGCTGAGCTGGGTCTGCAGAGGCGGCAGCCCGGCGGTGCCCGGCGAATGGATATGAGTGGCCGCCGGCCAGGCGGCCGATGAGGGTGCCGTGCTCATCAGCGATTCGCTTCCGTCCGATCGCCGCCGGTCGAGACCGCCGCTGACGCGGGCTGGTAGGCCCCGTCCCCAAGCATGAGCACAGTCTCCCGCATCATGAGATTCCTCATTTATCTCGCCATCCGGCCTGCCGTGGGGTGACATTTTTTTTCAACCACGCGTACGATCTTTTATTGGGGGTGGTGAAACACCCCGCGACCCGGCGCCTTGGGCATACTGGCCGGCGCAATGAAGCTGGGGCTGGACATCGGAGGAACAAAGATCGAAGCCGCCGTCCTGGATGGGGACGGCGAGATTCGTTTTCAGCGCCGCAGAGCCACGCCCGCCAGTTACGCCGCCATGCTGGTGGTCGTGCAGCAGATGGTCGAGGAAGCCGAAAAGAGCATGGGGTGCTCGATGACCGTGGGGGTGGGGTCGCCAGGGGCCATCTCTCCCCAGACCGGTATCATGCAGAACGCGGAGAATATCGACGGGTTGGACGGCCGGCGCCTGGATCGGGATCTGGAAGCGGCCCTGGATCGCCCTATCCGCCTGGCCAACGACGCGGACTGCTTCGCGCTGTCCGAGGCCGTCGACGGCGCGGCGGCCGGCGGGTCGCTGGTCCTGGGGGTCATCCTGGGCACCGGGTGTGGCGGCGGACTGGTGATGGATCGCAAGCTGATCCGGGGGGTCAACGCCTCGGCCGGTGAGTGGGGACACAACAGCCTGCCCTGGCCCGACGCCAGTGAGTTCCCGGCGCCCGCCTGCATCTGCGGCAAGCACGGCTGCATGGAGCTGTACCTGTCAGGTCCCGGGATGAGCCGCGACCACCTGGAACGAACCGGCGAGCGTCTGTCGGCGCCGGTGATCGTCGATCGAGCGCGTACGGGCGACCCCCGCTGTTCGGCCACGTTCGAGCGTTATGCGCACCGGCTGGCCCGCGCGATGGCGTCGCTGATCAACGTGCTGGATCCGGACGTCATCGTGGTGGGCGGTGGCCTGTCACAGATCGATGCGCTTTACGCCCAGGTGCCCACGCTGTGGCGCCAGTTCGTGAGCGGCTCGCGAACCGGCACGCGCTTTGTCCCCAACAAGCACGGCGATTCCAGCGGCGTCCGCGGTGCGGCGCGGCTGTGGGACTAGAGCCGCTCAGGCCTCGATTGGCTCCAGCGTATGCTGGGCGCGGTAGGCTCCGGGCGTCTGGCCCATGACTTTCTTGAACGAGCGGATCAGGTGGTGTTGAGACTGAAAGCCGCTGCTCTGAGCGATCTGTTCGGTGGTCATCTGGGTGGTGGTGAGCAGCTTCTTGGCTGATTCGACGCGCAGGGCGCGCACGAAGGCCAGGAAGGAAGTGCCGGTCGCCTCCTTGAAGACGCGGACAAAGGCGGGGACGGAAAAGCCGGCCTTGCGGGCCACCTCGGGCAGGCGCAGGCGTTCGGCGAAGTTCTGCCGCAGGTAGTGCAGGGTCGCCTCGATGCGGATCACCTTGGGTCCGTGCAGCGCCTTCGACGACACGAAGCACAGGCGCTGCAACGATTCGCGGAAGCCCTCGATGACCTCGTACAAGGACTGCGCGCTCTCCAGCCGGACGGTCAGATCGTCGACGAACTGGTCGCGGGCGTCGGTGCGCATGGGATAGCGCCGTTCGATGCGAGCGAACAGCTGGAACAGCGTGGCCAGGAACAGGCTGCGCACCACCTCGATGCGTTCGTGCGAATAGCTGAGCACGGAGCGCACATAGCGATCGCTGGCCAGGCGCACCTCGGCGGGGTTCTCGCGGTCGGCCGCCTCCATGACGGCGTTGGCGGCCTTTTGCAGATCGCCATAGCGGAGCTCGCCGTCGGACGGGTCCTGGTCCTGGAACAGCAGGTCTTCCTCGGTCTGCACGCACATGTGCAGGGCCTGCACCGCCCCGCGCAGCGACGGGTGCAGCGGCGATCCCGGCGCCACCGTGGGGCCGATCCCCACCAGCGAGCGGACACCGAAACGGTCACGCAAGAACGCCTGGAATTTTTCCGCCCGCTCGCGCAGCTCGATGCGGGCGCGGGCCGGGCTCTTGCCGCGCTGGGCGGAGGTCAGAATCGCCACGCCATACTCCTGCAGCCGGGTGGCGGCGGTCTCGGGCATCTCGCGCGCCAGCTCGATGCAGGCCCGCTGGATCTGCGCGTTGCGCACCATGCTTTGCACCGGGTTCAGCGCCTCGGTGCGCGCCGCCACCGGCATCAGCGCCAGCGCCGTCGTCGGCAGGCGGCTGATCCCCATCCCCTCCTTCATCCAGTCGGTCAGATCTCCCTCGTGATACCAGGGGGGCAGCAGGAACTTGTTCTCCCCGATGGCCCGATCGATCCAGTCCTCGATGGGCCACAACCGCGAGATGGCCTCGCTGTTGACGGCGTCGATGCGGGCGGCCAGCGCCGCGCCCCGGTTGTTGCCCAGGTATTCGGCGTACAGCTTGACGAAGCGTTTGATGGCGTCCAGCAGCGGCGTCTCCAGCACCGGCAGGCTCAGTGCCATGCGCACGAACTCGACGAAGTCCTGATTGGCGCTGGCCGGCTTGAGCCCGGTCAGCTCCAGCCATTGCTCGCTCAGCGAATCCCAGGTCGGTTGCTCGCAACAGAACTGACCGGCAAACAGGAACGTCCGTCCGTCGGGATCGGCCGGCAGCGCGTAAAACAGATCCCAGAACCCGAACAGCTGCCGCAGCACCACCTGTTTGGTACGCCGAGCCTGGTCGATGGCCTCCAGATAGTGCTCGTCGCGCAGCGCCTCCTTGCCAAAGTAGATCTCGAAGTGAAATGGCTTGGGGCGGTCCTTGGGATCGCCCAGATCCATCCATTCGAGGCCGCGCTTGCCGTCCCAGCGAATCAGCCAGAACGGCAGCTCGGACCGGATGCCGACAACGTTGTGGACGGCGTAGGCGGTGCGCAGCTCGGTCAGCCAGGCCGGCTCGCTGCCGTCGGTGGGCGGGGGACCACCGCGCCCTGTCGGGGCTTCCGGGCTGGGTGAGGCGCCAGCTTTTGCCCGCCCTGACGTCCGTTGCCTGGCAGCCATGTTCATCAATTATTCCGGGGGTGATCGTTTTATCAAGCGTGCTGTCGCCGCCGAGGCCCCCGGAAATGAAAGCGCCACTGAAATGATAGAGAATAGCCGCGTCGCCGGTCCCCCTTCGGTCAGACTGCAGCCCGTGAGCCGCTCGCCGAAGGCGTCTCCCGGGACCGCCGCGGGGGCCGAAAGTACTGGAAATTCCGAGTCTGAGTTGCTGCGGGAGATCCGCGAACAGCCGCGCACGCTGGCCCGCATGTGGGAAGAAGGCTGGCCCCCGATGGGGGACCTGTGCCGGTCGATCCAGGCCTTTTCGCCTGAATGGATCAACATCGCCGCGCGCGGCACC
>DATLVT010000928.1:0-2890 GCA_035577105.1 Polyangia bacterium | reverse complement strand
GCCCAGGTACGCCGGTGGATCGATCACGCGCCGGTAGATCGTGTGCGGCTCCGTGCCCACGCGGACGCGTCCGCTGACCATGATCACCGTGTGTCCGTGGCCGTCGTCCTGCGTGTCGACCGTGTGTGCCGCCGGCCCGTCGCCCGCCGTGATGATGCGACCGCTGACCAGAAAATACGACGAGGCCGGCTCCAGCACGATGCGCGCCGGGGCGCCGGCGGTGACCGCCGGAATGACGGTGACCGCCACGGTGTTTCCGTTCAGCGACGCCGCCGACGACGGCGCCCGCGATGCGTACGATTCGTTCTTCTGATCGTAGGCCGGGCCCACATGCGTGCGGTCGAAGAAGCTCTCGTCGACGACGATTCCGCCGTGGACCTTGCGCAGCCCCAGCGAGATCAGATCGCCGATCATCGCGTTCAGATCTTGCGTCGACAGCGTGGGATCGCCATAGCCGCGCAGGAAAAGGTCGCCGGCCAGCTCGCCGCCCGCGACCAGCGCCGCGCCGGTCGCGGGCGCCACCACCGACAGCGTGGTCTTCCAGCGATACTCCGGCCCCAGCATGGCCAGCGCAGCCGCCGACGTGACGAGCTTGACGTTCGACGCCGCATTGAGCAGCGTCTTCTCTGCGCGTGCGTAAACTGGCTTGCCCGAATCTGCCTCCGCAACCATCACGGCCACCTTGGCGTGGCCCAGGCTGGGCGAACCGAACAGCTCGTCCAGCTGCGTGCGCAGCCAGTCCTTGCGCGCCGCCAGATCCTTGGGCGGCGGCTTGGGCAGATCGGCGATGGTCGGAACGCGCGGCGCATTGCCCGGCAGTGGACGGACGGGGGGCTTCGCGATCAGGGCGTCCGACTCCGATGCCGCCGGCGCAGCGGGCGCGGCACCCGTTGCCGCTGGGGCGGGAGCAGGCGCTGGCGGGGTGGCGGCGGCTGGCGATCTGGCTGGGGCGGCTGTCCCCGGTGGTGTCGGCGTCAGGGCCAGCGCCCGCGGACCGACCTGACCGCTGGCCGCGCCGGTGCCCAGCGACGGCGCCAGCATCGCCAGCAGCCCGACCAGCCGATAGCGCAGGTGGCGGGGGGGCGGTCGCGACGGAGCGCGCGGAGGCACAGCGGGACGTGACAACGTCCGGTCAACTTAACATCCGGTGCGTCCCCCTTCTAGTTTGCGCGGCGTCGATCGCCGTTTTGGCGGGGGGCATCACCGGGTGCCGGCGCGCCGCGATCTCCTCGGACGAGCTGGTGCTGTTGAATGAATCGCCGATCAAACGCGTGGATCCGCGCTTCACGGTGGGCTCGTGGGACGTCAAGGTGTCGCGGCTGTTGGCCCCGGGCCTGGTCAGCGTGGACAACCTCGGCGCCCGCCCCCAGCTGGCCCTGGCCCAGTCGATCGAGGCCGAGAGCGAGACGTCGTATCTGGTCACGCTGCGCCCCGACGCCCGGTTCGCCGACGGTCGTCCCGTCGACGCCGAAGACGTTCGCTACACCTTCGCGTCGGTGCGCGATCCTTTACTGGGCAGCCCCTATCGCAAGGCCTGGAACGAGATCCTGACCGACGTCGACGTCCTGTCACCCGGGCAGGTGCGCTTTCGTCTGCGGCGGGCCCGGGCGCCGTTCATCACCGACCTGGACTTCGGCATCGTCGATCGGCGTCGGGCCCAGCCCCAGGACGACGCCGTGCGTGCGGCCGTCAAGAGCGGCGCGCCATTGCCGCCGTTCGATCCCCGCGCTGAACCGGGCGGGGCGGGGCCGTTCGTCGTCGCGTCGAGAGGGCCCGATCGGCTGGAGCTGGCGCGCAATCCCTTTGCCCGGGTGCCGCCGGCGCCCCAGCGCGTCGTCATCCGCACCATTCGCGATGACAACGCGCGCTTTCTGGCGCTGATGGGGCGCTCGGGCGACCTCATCCAGAACGGGATCCCGCCGCTGGTGCTGGAGACGTTCGAGAAAGATCCCCGCCTGGTGGTGACGTACGCGCCCAGCGCCATGCTGACGTACATCGGCTTCAACCTGGACGCGCCCGGCACGTCGGACCTGCGCGTGCGGCAAGCGATCGCCTGCGCCATCAACCGGCCGCAGATCATCGCTTCGAAGTTTCGTGGTCACGCGGTCCAGGCCACCGGGATGCTGGATCCATCCAACGCCGCCTACAGTGGCGACGTGACCCGCTGGCCCTACGATCCGGCGCGCGCCCGACGCTTGCTGGACGAGGCGGGCTATCCCGATCCGGACGGGGACGGGCCGCTGCCGCGCCTGCGGCTGACCTGGAAGACCAGCGCGCAGCGGTTTCGGGTGGCGCTGGCCCAGGTCATCGCGCGCCAGCTGGCCGAGGTGGGGATCGAAGTGGACGTGCGGCCATTCGATCTGGCCACCTTCATCGACGACGTGAACAAGGGGAATTTTCAGCTGCTGTCGCTGCAGGTGACCGACGTGATCGAACCCGACATGCTGCGGCCGTTCTTCCATTCGTCGCGTATTCCCTCGGCGGAGACGCACTTTGACGGCAAGAACCGCTTTCACTATCGCAACGCCGTGGTCGACAGGTTGCTGGATGACGCCGCCGCCGTGGGCGATTTTTCGGCGCGGCGGCCGCTGTACGCCCAGGTCCAGCGCCGGCTGGCCGACGATCTGCCGATGCTGCCGCTGTGGCACGAGGACAACGTGGTGGCCGCCCGGCGCACCGTGGAGAATTATCTGATCAGCCCCACGGCGGGTCTGGGCGGCATGGTGACAGCGACCAAGCGTCGCTAACCTTGCTAGATTCGGTCCATGGATCTATTTGCCCGGGCGGCGTCAAAGGACCGGCGGGGGCAGCCGCTGGCGGAGCGCATGCGGCCGCGGTCGCTGGGCGAATTCGTCGGCCAGGGGCAGTTGCTGGGCAGCGGCCGCTTGCT
>DATLVT010000927.1:0-4082 GCA_035577105.1 Polyangia bacterium | reverse complement strand
GTGCGGCTCACCGACAGTTCGGGCGCCTCCTGTCATGCCACTCTGAACGACGCCATCGTTGTCACGGACAAGACCACCGTCGCCCTGGGTACGCCGGCGGTGACGCCCCCGTTCGGCTGGGTCTCGCAGAGCACCGGCGTCACCATCAAGGCGCAGGCGGCGGCGACCGGGTTTGTGGCCACCCCGCGCGTCTACCTCAACCCCGCCAACGCCGGCGCTGCCACCATGGCGACGCCGCTGGGCGCGGTGGCCTTCACCGACAAGACCCAGCTGACGGCGCTGGTCCCACAGGGTTTGCCGGTAGGAGCCTACGACGTCATCGTCGTCAACCCCGACGGCACGGTGGGTGTGGCGGCAGGCGCCTTCAACGCCACCGCCGCCGCGCCGCCGCGCATCGCGGCGCTGTCGCCGGGCTCGGTCTCGAACGGGACCGGACAGACCTTCACGGTGTCGGGCCAGAACTTTCGCCAGCCCGCCGTGGCCCTCAGCTGCGTGGACAGCGGCGGCACGCCGGTGGCGACCAACCCGACCGCCGCCGTGAGCGGCGCGACCGCCACCTCCCTCACCGTCACCTTCGACGCCAGCGGCGCCGGCGCGGCCTGCGTCGTTCGCGTGACCAACGGCGACGACAAGACCTACGACGAATTCTCGGCGCTGGTGATCACGAACCCGGCCGCCAATCTTTATGCCGCCAAGGATGGCCCGTCGCTGCTCACGGCTCGGCGGGCGGCCGTCGCCATGGATGGGCTCGCTTCCAACGCTGCCCGCTTTCTCTATGTGGCGGGAGGCGACGACGGTGCGGGTGCCGCCTTCGACACGGTGGAAGCCTCGGCGCTGAACCCGTTTGGTGTTCCGGCCGCCTTCGCGGCGCAGCGGAACAAGCTGACGCGACCACGCGCCTTTGCCGGCGGCGCTCGCATCGGGCGCTTCCTCTATCTGGCGGGAGGCGCCAGCGGCGCCACGCGCCTCGACTCCATTGAACGGGCGCCGGTCCTGATCCCCGAAGAGCGCGCGGAGGTGACCGACCTGTTGCTGGAGGTCGCCGACACGGGGCTGGGCGCGGGCGTCTGGTACTACCGGGTGGCGGCGGTGATGGGGCCCAGCGATCCCTTCAATCCAGGCGGCGAGAACCTGCCCTCCGATCCGTTTCCGGTTCGCGTCCCGGATCTTCAAAACAAGAAGATTCAAGCGACGGTGACCTGGCGCGCCCAGCCCGGCGCGACCACCTATCGGGTCTTCCGAAGCCCGACTGCCGGCGCCACCGCTGGCACCGAGCAGCTGCTGGCCGAGGTGACGGCGCCGGCGGTGCTGTTCAAGGACACCGGCGCGGCGCCCATGGCCACCGACACGCCGCTCCCCGTGGGGTCGCTGGGCAAGTGGCAGCTCCTGGGCGCCAAGCTGTCGGCAGCGCGCGAAGGCGCGGGGGTGTCGTGGGCGGTTGATCCGGCCAACGCCAACCAGGCGTACCTGTACGCGCTGGGCGGTCGGCAGGACGCGAACACCGCACTCGCCAGCTATGACGTCCTTTCCATCACGCTCAATGCCGACGGCTCCCAGACGCCCGCCGCATCGGTGACCGCCGTGGCGCAAGGGATCGGGACGGCGCGCTGGCAACTGGGCGCGGCGCAGGCCACGCATCAGCTGTCGCCGCAGATCCCGGCCGGCACCACGTACATCTATGCCCTGTCGGGCGTGGCGGCCAACGGCACCTCGCTGATCAAAGACACCATCGCGGCGCCGGTCAAGGCGGGTGGCCAGCTGGGACCGCTCGTCGACATCAACGGCGCCGCCGGCCTGGGCAGCGCCGGCTATGGCGCGCTGGTCGCCGGGGATTTCGTGTTCGCCTTCGGCGGGTCGAATGCTGGCCCCGACACCAAGGTGGTCAGCGGTCAGATCTGCACCAGCTGCAACCGCATGGGGATGACCGTGGGCGCGCCTTACGTCAGCAACTTCAACGCGGGTCAGGACATGAGGCAGCCGCGCTATCTGTTCGGGCTGGCCTTGTCGGGGGCCACCGTCTACGCCGCCGGGGGAGTCACGGTCGCCGGCGTGCCGCCGCAAGTGTCGAAGACCACCGAATACAGGCTCTGGTAACGGAGGAACGACGCCATGAACTTTCTTCTCTTGAAAAAAACGGTCATCGCCCTGGCGGCCGTCGGTGCAGCCATTACCACCGCTCCGGCCCGCGCCCGCGCCGGCACCGACCCGGCTTCCGAAGGCCAGGTCTCCCGTGCGGCCGACGATCAGTCGTCCGCGCCTGCCTTCGAGCTGTCGCTGAAGGCGGGGGGGCACTTTCCGCAGCTCACGAACAAGCTGGGAACCAACTTTGACGCCATCTTGAAGTTCGGTTACGGCGTGGCCGTCGACCGGCGCCTGCAACTGTTCATCGATCTGGGGTACTCGCAACCCGCGCACGACACCTCCGCCACCGATCCTCGCCTGGGAATGGCGGGGGCCATGTACCAGTCGACGGTGACCGTGCGCGCGCTGTCCACCACCGTCGGTGGCCAGTTCTTTTTCCTGCCCATGAACTCCTTTCTGCTGCCTTACGGGGGCCTGGGTTTGCAGCTGCATTTCGTGAAGTCGACGGTGACCGGCTCCGGCGGCAACGCCTTTGGCGACAATGACGAGACCTCGACCCAGATCGGCGGCGCGGCTTTCGGCGGTCTCGGCCTTCACCTGGGCCCGGGCCTGCTCCTCGGCGAGCTTCGTTTTGGCTATGCCGGCATCGGCCAGAAGGTCACCGGCGACGCGAACATCGGCGCCCTGTCGGTGCTGCTCGGCTACGGGCTGTTGCTGTGAAGGCGCGTCGTTCCATGGCCGGTCCTGCCATCCTGAAACCATCGGTGCTGGCGGTCATGCTGCTCGCCAGCGCCGCCTTCAGGCCGGCCGCCGCCCGCGCGGAACCACTGGCCCAGCGCCTGCGGGTCGGTGTGGAGTTCGGCGGCGGAACGATGCTGTCCTCTTACCAGCGGTCGGCGCTGGATTACGACAAGGATCTGCAGGCGTCGCTGTTCGGCGGCCTGACCGTCATCAATCATCTGGACGCCGAGCTGACGCTCCGCAACTGGTGGTTCCCCTCCGGTCAGGGTTATGGCCGTGGCACGCTGGTGGGAGCGGGCGGGCGGGTCTGGTTTCTCGACGATCGCACCGGCGCCGCCTTCGCCAACGGCAACCTGGGACTGGGGCGCAACGGTGATTCGTCGCGGTTCATGTTCGATCTCGGTCTTGGCTACGTCTTTCATCTGCCGTCGGCGCTGGATCTGGGTCCGGTGTTTCGTTACGGCGAGGTGGTGACCAGCAGCGCCGACGCGCCCAACGACGCTCGGTTCTGGTCGCTGGGCGTCACGGTCTCTTATCGCCCGTTCCACGACGCGACGTCGGTGCAAGAATCACCGGTGGCGGCGCCGACCGCCGCGGCCCCCGCGAAGCCGCCGGTCGCCGACAAGGTGGCGGACCGGGATCATGATGGCGTCGATGACCTGCATGACAACTGTCCGGATGTGGCGTCGGGCCCGACCCCCGATCCTGACAAGCCCGGCTGTCCGGACGGTGACCAGGACAAGGACGGCGTCGCCGATCACCTGGATCAGTGCCGTGCCGTCCCCAAGGGATTTCATCCCGACCCGGCCCAGCTTGGCTGCCCGTTGCCCGATCGCGATCAGGACAGCGTTCCCGACGCCGAGGATCACTGCCCCGACAAACCGGGCGCGCCCAACCCCGAGCCCAGATTGAACGGTTGTCCCGGTCTGGTGAACGTCACCGCCGGAAAGATCCAGATCAACCGGCCGGTCTTCTTTGCCACCGGCGACGAGCGCATCCTGCCCACCAGTTTCCCCGTCCTGCAGGCCGTGGCCGACACCCTGAAGATGACAACGGAAATTCACGAGGTGGAGATCCAGGGGCACACTGACGCTCAAGGCGATCCGGAAAAGAACCGAGAGCTGTCCCAGCGGCGCGCCGCCAGCGTCCGCAATTGGCTGGTTCAACATGGCATCGACACGCTTCGCGTACGCGCGCGTGGGTTCGGCGACAGCAAGCCGCAATCAACAAACAAGACTGCCAAGGGTCGAGGCGCCAAC
>DATLVT010000926.1:0-7063 GCA_035577105.1 Polyangia bacterium | reverse complement strand
CTGGACGACGTCGATGCGTCCTCGCGCCAGCAGGCCATCCACCTGCGCCGGCGTATACACGGAGGCGCCCACCTTCGCCACCAGCCCGCGGTCCTTCAGGGCCAGCAGCGCGTCCATGAACCGATCGCCGTCGGCGCCCAGCAGGTCGTCGGCCTGATGCGCCAGCAGGGCATACACGCGGGGAACGCCCAGCTTCTGCAGCGAGCCGGCAAAGGTCTCCTGCAAGGTGCGGGCTTCGGTCGCCCCAAACCCGGCAGGAAACTTCGGCGTCTTGGTCACGATTCGAAATTCGTGCTTGGCCGGCAAGCTTCGCCCCAGCGCCTCTTCGCTGTCGCCATAAAGACAGGCGGTGTCGACAAGGCGCACCCCGGCGCGCTCGGCCTCGCTCAGAATGCGGCGGACCTCTTCCAGCGGCGTTTTCCCGACGGCGTTGGCGATGCCATAGTCCAGACCGAACTGCGCCGTTCCCAGCCCCAGCTTCACGGCGAAAGTATTACATGAACGGGCGAGGCTGGTCGCCGGGCGGGCCGCCGGTGCCCCTGCGCTGCGCTGGGTTTCAAGCCTGCCCTTTTCTTCGAACCAGTCGCACCATCGGTATCCCCGCCAGCTCCGCCGGGCCGACGTTGCTGTACCCGGCGGCCAGGAAGGCGCGCTGGCTGGCCACGTTGTCGGGCCGTGAATAGGCGACGGCTGCCCGCACGTCGGCGCGCGCCAGCGCCTGATCGGTGACCAGCCGGATCAAACGTCTCCCCGCGCCCACGCCGCGCGCTTCCGGCAAGACGGCGACGCTGATGACAGCCTCGCCCTCGGACACGTCAAAGCGGGCCACGCCCACCGGTTGCTCGCCATCAACGCCGATCATCAGACTGGGGGACGGTCGAGACAGCTGCGCCCGATACCACTGGAGGTGCGTTTCCCAGGGGATGTCGGCCGTCTTGACCGACTGCGCGCGGACCGTCGGGTGATTGTTGACCCGCCAGACGAACGCCGCGTCCTCGGCCGTTGCGGCGCGCGCGGTCAGTGAAATCGCCGCCGCCTGGGGCGCCTCCTGTCGACGGAGCGACACACCAAAGACCGCATCTGTGGTCCCTTCCAGCGCGCGCAGTTCCAGTGCCTGGAACGCGTAATTCAGGGCCAATCTGGCCGCTCTTTCTCCCAGCTCATCGCGGCCGCTGACGTCGGCCAGCAGCAGGTCGAACCGGGCGCGGGCAACGGCCAGGTCGATTTCGGATAGTCCCACAAACCCGACAGGACCAACGCCGGCCTTCTCGATGACGAGATCGATCCGATCGGTGCGAAGTTGCGCCCGACTGAACCAGGCACTGGCGGACTCGCCGGCGCCGGAACTGAAACCCGACCCTGCCGCCTCTGGCCGGGCCAACCAAGCGCCGGCGTGAACCAGGTCCCGCTCTTCCATCGGACGCAGCGAAAGGTCGCCCTCCTCGATGCGCAAGGGCTCCACGTCGTCCCCGCGCACGGCGGTCTCCGCGCCCAGCCCCCGCCGCAGGCGACGCCCGACCAGGCGGAGGTATTCCTTGGGGTGCAAGCCATACGGCAAATGTCCGCAGCGCAGCAGGGAGAGATCGGCGCGCCGCAAGCGTTCGCCCTCGGGCAGCGCCCGTGTGGTGAAGATGCTGCGCCGAGCGAACGCCCGCAGCTCCTGCTCCTCCGGATGGACGGTCTTGTCACCAGAGCCCAGCGTCTGCTCGACCTGGCGCATCTTGGCCACCACGTCTTTCAGTTCGTGAGGCTCCAGCGCGTAGACATGATCCGGTCCGGGCAGCTTGTTCGACAGCGTGAAGTGCTTTTCGATGACCACCGCCCCCAGCGCGACCGCCGTCATCGGTCCGGGCAGCGGCTCGCGCGAGTGATCGGACAGCCCGGTCAGCACCCCCAGCGCGGCCATGCTGGACACCGTCCGGAGATTGAGCGCCGACAGCGGCGCCGGATACTTGGCCGTGCACTGAAGCACCACCAGGCCGGGATCCCCGACGGCCCGCACCGCGGCGATCATGTCACGCACCTCGTCCATGTTGGCGGTGCCCGTCGAGACGATGATGGGCTTTCCCTTGCGCGCCACGTGCTGCAGCAAGGGATAGTTGGTCATGTCATACGACGCGATCTTGAACGCCGGGACATACGGTTCCAGCACATCCGCCGAATGGAAATCGAACGGCGTGCACAGAAAATCGACGCCCCGCTCTGCGCAATACGCCGCCAGGACCGGCACCCAGTCGAGCGGCATCTCCAGATCGCGAATGATGTCGTAGATCGAGCGCGAGTCTTTCAGGTACTCGCTCTGCCCCGCGCTCTTCGGGTACAAGCTGGCGGCGGTGAACGCCTGAAACTTGACCGCGTCCGCCCCCGCCTCCACCGCAAGATCGATCAGCTGCCGGGCCTGCTCTAGCCGCCCATCATGATTGCTGCCAGCCTCAGCAATGAAATAAACCGGCGCCCCCGGCCCGACACGTCTGCGTCCAATGGCAATCATGGCCAATAGACGTCCGATCTATCACATCCACCGTTCGCTAGAGAGCCGGTCCGACGGGGCCGATATTTCAGTCCAGCAGGCCGGGCTCCGCCCGGCCGGCCCACCTTGCGAGAAGCGCTGGGGAGGGCCCGCGGGAGGGGCCACAAGGCCCCTTCCGCCCCTAACTGCAACCCGACGTGGTGCCGCAGTTCACGCACTTATGGCAGCTGCCGTTCGGGATCATGATCGATCCGCATTCCGGGCAGGTCGGGGCGTCGGTGCGGGCGATGAAGCTGTAGTTCCCGTTTCCGACCGCCTTGGCGTGTCCGTGGCCGTTCCCGTTGGCGTGTCCGCCCGACTTCGTGGCGTCGATGACCTCGACCTTCGCGATCCCCTTGGCCGCCGCCACCACCTCGGCGACGCGCGCCACCTCGGCGCTCGCCTCCGCGACCGGCGCCTCGATGGTCTCGCTGGTGTCGCGCTTGACGAACTTCGCGCCCAGCCAGCGGAACAGGTAGTCCATGATCGAGCTGGCCCGCGGGATCTCCGGGTTCTCCGTGTATCCGTACGGTTCAAAGCGCGTGCGCGAGAACTTGTCCACCAGCAACCGCAGCGGCACCCCGTGCTGCAGCGCCAGCGAGATGGCCGTGGCAAAGCTGTCCATCAGCCCCGAGATGGTCGAGCCTTCCTTGGCCATCTTGACGAAGATCTCGCCCGGCTCGCCGGTCTCGTACAGGCCGACGTGGATGTATCCTTCGTGGCCGGCGATGGCGAACTTGTGCGTGAACGACTGCCGCTCGTCGGGCAGCTTCTTGCGCACCGCCGCCGGCGGTCCGCTGGTGATCGGCGCCGGCGCCACGGCCAGGCCGCCCTTGACCAATCCAGGATCGGTCCTGCTGGTCGACAGCGGCTGCGTCCGCTTGCAGCCGTCACGATAGATGGCGATGGCCTTCAGCCCATCCTTCCAGGCCTCCATGTACGCGTCCTGCACGTCCTCGATGGTCGCCTCCGGCGGCAGGTTGACCGTCTTCGAGATCGCTCCCGAGATGAACGGCTGCGCCGCCGCCATCATGCGGATGTGCCCCAGTCCCTGGATCGACCGCGTGCCGTTGGCGGCGCGGAAGGCGCAGTCGAACACCGGCAGGTGCTCGTCCTTCAGCCCGGGCGCCCCTTCGATGGTCTCCTCGGTGTCGACGTAGTCGGCGATGGCCTTCACCTGATCTTCGTTGTACCCCAGCTTCTCCAGCGCTTCGCACAGCGTGTTGTTGACGATCTTGATCATGCCGCCGCCCACCAGCCGCTTGTACTTGATGAGGGCGATGTCCGGCTCGATGCCGGTGGTGTCGCAATCCATCATGAAGCCGATGGTCCCCGTCGGTGCCAGCACCGTGGCCTGGCCGTTGCGGAAGCCATGCTCGCTGCCGATGGAGATGGCGTCGTCCCAGGCGTGCCGGGCACCTTCCATCATGTCCAGCGGGACATACCCCGCGTCGATCTTCTCGACGTGATGGCGATGCTTCTTCATCACGCGCAGGAACGGCTCCTCGTTCTCCGGGTAGCCGTCGAACGGCCCCGTCACCTCGCGGGCGATGACGGCGCTGGTGCGGTAAGCCCAGCCGGTCATGATGGCGGTGATGGCCCCCGTGTAGGCGCGCGCCGGTGCGCTGTCGTAGGGCAGGCCGCGCGACATCAGCAGCGCGCCCAGGTTGGCGTAGCCCAGGCCGAGCGGCCGGAAGCGGAACGAGTTGTCGCGGATCCGCTCCGTCGGGTACTCGGCATTACCGACGATGATCTCCTGCGCGATGATCGTGGTCTCGATGGCCTTCTTGAACGACGGGACGTCGAACTCGCCGGCGTGCGACAGCACGAACTTGCGCAGGTTCAGCGACGCCAGGTTGCACGCCGAATCGTCCAGGTACATGTACTCGGAGCAGGGATTGGACGCGTTGATGCGCGCGGTGTTGGCCGACGTGTGCCAGGCGTTGATGGTGGTGTCGTACTGCAGGCCGGGATCGCCGCACTGCCAGGCCGCCTCGGCGATGGCGCGCCACAGGTCGCGGGCCTTGAACGTCTCCACCGGGCTGCCGTCGCGCACGGCGCGCGTGCTGAAGTCGCGGTCCTTTTGCACCGCCTCCATGAAATCGTCGGTGACGCGCACCGAGTTGTTCGAGTTCTGGAAGAAGATCGACTTGTACGCCTCGCCGTCGAACGAGCCGTCGTATCCGGCGTCGATCAGCGTCCAGGCTTTCTTCTCTTCCTTGGCCTTGCACCAGATGAACTCCTCGACGTCGGGGTGATCGACGTTGAGGATGACCATCTTGGCGGCGCGACGGGTCTTGCCGCCCGACTTGATGACGCCGGCGAAGGCGTCAAAGCCGCGCATGAAGCTGACCGGGCCGGACGCCGTGCCGCCGCCGTTCAGCAGCTCGCGCGAGCTGCGCAGGGGCGACAGGTTGGTGCCGGTCCCCGACCCGTACTTGAACAGCATGCCTTCGGTCTTGGCCAGCGTGAGGATCGACCCCATGGTGTCCTCGACGCTGTTGATGAAGCAGGCCGAGCACTGGGGCTTCGGCTCGGAGCCGACGTTGAACCAGACCGGCGAGTTGAAGGCCATCTTCTGCTCGACCAGCAGGTGCTTGAGTTCGGCGTTGAAGACGCGCGCCGATTCTTCGGAGATGAAGTAACCGTCCTTGCGGCCCCAGTTGGTGATGGTGTCGGCCACGCGGGAGATGAGCTGGCGCACCGAGCGCTCGCGCTGCGGGGTGCCGACGGTGCCGCGAAAATATTTCTGGACCACCACGTTGGTCGCGGTCTGGCTCCAGGTCTTGGGGACTTCGACGTCACGCTGCTCGAAAACCGTCTTGCCGTTTTCGCCGGTGATGGCCGCCGTGCGCAGCTCCCAGTCAACGTTGGTGAAGCCGTCGTCGCCCGGCTTGGTGAAGTAACGGCGCAGCTCGAGGCCGGGGCCGGCCGAGCCTTTTCGTGTCTTGCCTTTGGAAGAGGGACTGCTCTTTAGTTCAGCTCTGCTCTCCTGCTTGACCGAGTCCTGGCGGCCACTTTCGCGGACCTGCCCGGCGGCGGCGTCGGTCTGGCGGCCATTACGATTCTTACGGACGTCTTGCTTTTCAAGCATGCGCATTTCCCTCCCCCGAAGGCCTGCGGGGCAACATTGCCCCAGCGACGATAAGCCATAACTTGATCCCGAAAGCAACTATATATCGTGGCCTACCTTGCCGCACCCACAACCTGTAGTGTTGATACACAGTTGACAAGATGTGGACAGAAACCGAAAACAACGCCCCTTACGGCAACTTGGGGGCAGGCCACAAATTGTCCACCAAGGGCCTTTCGAGTGCAAGTGCTTTGCATGGCAATGCATGTCACGTATGGTCAGCACGGCGTTTCTTGCCAACGGTTCCAATTTTGAGATGCTCAGGCGCCGCTTCGCGTTCTAGATCCGCGTCGCCTCTCCTGTGGTCCGATTCTGACTTCCGTTCTGAGTTCATGCACCTCCGCCGCTGCTGCCGCCTCGTCCTGTTCGCGATCGCCGTCCCCCTTGCCGGGGCGGGGTGCGTAGGACCGGCGCCCGACGGCCTGGGTCGCGTGCAAGAGGCGCTGGATATCTGCGCCGTCTCGCCGGAAGGCGCCCTGTGCAACGACAGCAAGGCCTGCACCGTCAACGACCGCTGCATGGGCGGGATCTGCGTCGGCATGGTCGCCCCGGACAACACGCCGTGCACCGACGGTGACGTCTGCACCATCAACGACGTCTGCACCGCGGGCGTCTGCGCGGGAACCATGGCGCCCGACAATCACCCGTGCACCGATGGCGAACCCTGCACCGATCCCGACACCTGTCACGCCGGCAAGTGCCAGCCCGGTCCGCCCAAGGTCTGCGACGACGGGAACATCTGCACCATGGATTCCTGCGTGCTCACCCAGGGGTGCCTGTTCGCGCCGATTCCCGAGTGCACACTGCCCGTCGATGCCCGGGACGCTGCCCAGGATCCGCCGGTGGATCAACCGCCGCCTCCCGACCTGGCAGGGGCCGAGCAGCCCGCCGACCTGCCGCCGCTGGACATGCCAGTGGACATGTCGCTGCCCGATCGTCCCGATGTTGTCGATCTGGCGCCGCTGCCCGACGCCATCGACGTCGCCAGTGACGGAACCGAAGCCGGAGGCGACGCCGTTCCGGAGATCGGGGACGTGCCCGCCGATGGTGTCGATGCCCGCAGGGACGCCGCCGCGGCCGACGCCGCTGATGCCGTCGATGGGTCCGACGACACGGCCGGGGTGCCGCCCGATCTGCGGGCACGCGGCGGGGCCTGCGTCTGCTCGGCGGGCGATGGACCGTCCGGCTGGGGCGCGTTGCCGGTGGGGCTCTTGCTGGCGGCCTGTGTTCGCCGGCGCCGCGGTCGCAGCAGCAGCGGCCGTCTCTTGCCCGGCAAATCGGCATAAAACTTTCAGCCCTGCGCCACCGACGATAGGATCGGCCGGTGCTGCGCATCCTCGGCGTCTCGGTTCGATTGGGCGACAAGATGGCCCTGGACGAGGTCGCTCTGCAGGCGCGCGCTGGCGAGCTGGTGGTGGTGG
>DATLVT010000925.1:0-17466 GCA_035577105.1 Polyangia bacterium | reverse complement strand
CATGGCCGTCATCGCCGCATAGTGAAAAGAGCGGATCATCCCCGCCACGTCGCGGAAGGGCGAATGCTTGCGGCGCCGATCCGCCAGGCGCTCGCCGCCCGGACCTTCGAAGTCGATGATGACGAAGTCCTTGCCGGTGCTCAGCACCTGGTCCAGGTGATAGTCGTCGTGGGTGCGGATGCGCAGCCCGGTCAGCTTGCGCGTCAGCAGCGGCTCGAACGCCTTCAGGGCGCGCTCCGGGTGCGCGGCCAGGTCGCGCGCCGGCTGGGCGATGGACGCCGGCATCCAGCCGAGGTTTTCTCGCAACAGGCGCAGCGTGGTGCCCGCCAGGTTGCGCATCGATTGATCGGTCGGCTCGGCGCCGCCCGAGCCTGCGTCGCTGCCGGACTGGTTGTTGTTGCTGGAACAGGCGCCGATGAAGACAGCGCCGACAATAAGCAAGCGACAGACGAATTTGTAGTTGGGCATATGGGCTCTCTGTTGGGGCCGCCAGGATACGGATTCCAGAATCTAAAAACCAATTTTGTTAGGAACTATCTGTGACCCGGGCCACAAGACTCCCCGCGCAGGCCGACTGAACGCCTGGGCAACAATTCAGTCCCTACTATCGAGCCAATTGTTCATGCGACAGCACGGAGGCTCGCCCCGTCTGATCAGCGATGACCACCTCTGCAAGTCAGGCAGAGCCGCGCAACCGCTTGAGCGCTATCACAAATGGCGGGACAGCAACCGCCTCCTACGTGCGCTGTCTGCTGCCCGTGATGGAGGCCGCCGGATGGACGGCCGACACATTTTGCAACCTGCTTGGGATTGATCGAGAGCTCTTACACGACATCGACGCGAGGCTTCCCACAGGGCTGATCTCGAAGGCCTGGGACATCGCTGTCGAAGTGGTTGGGCACCATGATTTGGGACTACTCGCCTCGTCATACGCGCCTCCGGGCGCCCTGCCCATCGTCGATCATATCGCGGCCAACGTCCCGACCATCTTTGACAGCCTCCGCTCCTTCGCGCGGTACTACCGGCTTTGTGACGATGAAACCGTACTTTCTTGCGAAGCTGTTTCGGAAGGAATCGCTCTACAATTCAGATCCCCTACGTGGTGCCGCCAGTCTCGCCACGGGGCTGCCTTTCTTGTTGGTCTCGTCGTTGGGCGTATCCGTCATTGGGCGAGTAACGTCGCCGTCAACCCACTCGTAGTAACGTTTCAGGAACCGGCGCCATTGTGCGGGACGGCTCTCCGAACCATGCTGAACTGCCGACTGGTGTTCGGCGGCCGCACGACGTCGATCACGTTTGGATATTCGACCCTCGCCCTAAAACTTCCGGATGCCAGTTTATGTCTCGGCCGCGTCGTGTCCCGACATGGCGAAGCGGCGATTCAGCAGCTAGGGCCTGGGGGGCGTTTCACCGACAGGATCAGGCGCAGCTTGACTGACATGCTTGCCGTCGAGGCGCCACAGATCGTTGCGCTGGCTCGGAAAGCGCATTGCTCCGTGAGGACGATTCAAACCCGACTAAAAGGCGAAGGCACCTGCTATGAGGATGTGCTCGATAACGTTCGTTGTGAATTGGCCCTGCAATATATTTCCGACCGGACGCTTTCCTTGACCGAGATTGCGCTGCTGCTGAAGTACAGTGAGCCGAGTTCGTTTTATCGTGCCTTCAAACGCTGGACAGCGACGTCGCCGCGAGACTATCGCCGGTTAATGATGTCCGTCCTTGAAGGCGACGCCTCAGATGATGCGTCGCCTTCGTGCTTGGCCCCTAAGGGGTCCCCCGGCTGGGCAGATAGTTAGCGGTAATGGGGAACACGTTGTCACAGTAGTCGCCATTGCAGCCCAGTTCTTGCAAATACGTCCCGTTAAACGAACAGAAGGGTTCCTCGTCGGAGAAATATTGAAGGCCGGTGGAGCAAGTGTAATTTCCATGGCCATCGAACCGCCTCAACAACGGTTTGCATACGAGCCGCAGCCACGAGCAGTAGCTACCGAAACATTCAACGCCTACTGCGACGCCGTCCACGCCGCAATCACTGTACCCCTGCCAGACGGCGGTTACCCATCCACCAAAGAAAGCTGGCGCACTGTTGTCGATCAGGCCTGGAGAGTCGGCACAATAGATGTACAGATTGTCGCAATAGCTACCGGTGCATTGCATCCCGGTGATGGCTTGATCGACTCCGCACGGCCCTCTGTGATTTGCCGTCTCCTCCGAAATTGGCCCGATGAACTGGTCGGCGTGTGAAAGAGGCGCGAGCGTCACGGCCCAAACAATGATGGCCGCGCTCAGCGCAAGGCATGCAGATCTGTGGTGCGAGCTCCGATACGGTTTCATTCGTCTTCTCCCAGTGTGATGTTGAGTGCAAACCCGGCCCCGTCTGCAGAAAAGCAAGGGCCGGGGCCACCCAGCGCCGAGGATGAGGCAACTCCACTGGCAAGACGATGACCGGAGACGCAACAAAAGGTGGCCCAATGCGCAACAAGCCGCCCGGAAGGGGGCAGTTAGGGAGACATCCCGGAGAGGGCAGTAGACGTGACCCCCATACTCAGAATTTCATGCGACGCGGTTACCACCGAACCCGCGCTTGTTCTCCCTGTGTCCACCGTTTGCCCCATCTCACTAAACTTGGTCAACGTGGCCCCGCTATCGCCCGATAGCACCAAATATCCGCCCATGGGATCCCGGGCCAAGCTCATCGTCAGCCTTCAACGTTCCCCTGGCCCTGGCCCTGGCCCTGGTGGCCCGGCCCGACGTGGGAGCGGAGCGCCCGACGCTGGTGCGGCGACTGATGGACGGCGCTCGACGGCTGGGCGGCGCCGCGCTGGATCCGCAGCTCGTCTCGATCCTGGACGACGGCCTGGCGGCGACGACGTCGTGACGATCGGCGGCGGTCGTCAGGCGCCCAGCAGCTCGATGAGGGCGGTCAGCGGAATGGCCACGGTCTCGCCCGGGGTGGCGATCTCGTCGCGCAGTTCCTGGAACGCCTTTTCAATCAGGTGAACGTCCAGCACCAGCGGCAGATCGTCCGCGGCCGGCAGGAACGGCGCGCCGGCGCAGGCGTCCAGATAGCTGCGCAAGAACGCGGCCGAGATCCAGCGGTGCCACGCCTCGGCCCAGGGGGCGGCCGCCGCCCAGTCGACGTCGCGGACCACGGCTCGATCCAGCATGGCCGTCATCGCCGCATAGTGAAAAGAGCGGATCATCCCCGCCACGTCGCGGAAGGGCGAATGCTTGCGGCGCCGATCCGCCAGGCGCTCGCCGCCCGGACCTTCGAAGTCGATGATGACAAAGTCCTTGCCGGTGCTCAGCACCTGGTCCAGGTGATAGTCACCGTGGGTGCGGATGCGCAGCCCGGTCAGCTTGCGCGTCAGCAGCGGTTCGAACGCCTTCAGGGCGCGCTCCGGGTGCGTGGCCAGGTCGCGCGCCGGCTGGGCGATGGAGGCCGGCATCCAGCCGAGATTTTCCCGCAGGAGGCGCAGTGTGGTTCCGGCCAGGTTGCGCATCGATTGGTACTTCGAGCGTCGATCCAGCACCACGTACGGCTCGGGCATGAAGGCCGGCGTGCTGCGATCGGAGGCCAGCGCCAGGTGAAGATCAGCGGTGCGCCGGCCCAGCAGGGTGGCCATGTCGCGATAGCCGCCGATGACCTCATTGACGATGCCCGGCGCCTCGGCGCGCGCGGCGTCCAGCGGGCGGACGGGCGTATCTGTCGGCGGCGGCGTGTCGCGGAAGCGGGCCAGGACGCGCTCGAAGAAGCGGCGAAGTTCCTCGCGCGCGTGGGTCCAGGCGGTGCCTTCGTTGGGGACATAGGCCTGCAGCACGGCCAGCGTCGACGGTTCGGCGCGCCCGCGGCGCAGCTGGAAGGCGCCCACCAGCTGGGGCGCCACGGACGGCGCGCGGTCGGTCAGAAAGCGCGTCACCTCCAGCTCCGGGCTGACGCCGTCCTCCAGGCGGCGGAACATCTTCAGGAGATAGCGATCGCCATAGCGCAACGCCGCCGCGCCATGGTGGGCGCTGATGTTCACCGGATCAACGTTGGGCGGGTCCACCGGCGAGAAAGGCGTGGCCTCGACGACGTAGGTGGCGCCGGCGATGCGCCGCCGCTGGATCAGGATCTCCAGCAGCACGCGCGCCGCCGAGCCCTCCTCGGCGGCGTCGATCAGCGTGGCCTCGCCGGTGGCCGTCTTCAGGGTGGCCACGATGGCGGTGGCGGGCAGGGCACGCCCGTCGGTGACGGTGGCCAGGGGAATCACGAAGCGCTCCGCGTCCGTGCTGGCGTATTCGACGCGCAGGATGAGGAGGTGAATCCCGGGCAATTCAATGACGTCTTCGATGTGCACGGTGGTCAGGCCGTGCGCCCGGCGGGCGAACCAGTGACGCGTGTACAGAAAAGCGGGCAGGGCGTCTTCCAGGGCCACGCGGCCCGTACCGTGCAGCAGGCTCTGTTCGCTGGCGGCTTCCAGCACCGGTGGCCGGTAGGTGGCGACCGCCTGCGCCTCGGCCTCGGCCGGCGGCGCCTCCAGCGACAGCCAGTAAAACGCGTGCCCCCCCAGCGTCAGTAAATAGAACCCGTCGCCGATGGCGGGCAGCTCGGTCTGGCCCATCAGCTCGACGGGGCGCAGGCCTTTCCACTTGGTCAGATCCAGCTCGACGTACTGGACGAACCGCGACAGGTTGGCCACCACCAGGATCACCTCGTCGCCCAGCTGGCGCACGAAGGCCAGCACGCGGTGATTGGA
This sequence comes from Polyangia bacterium, assembly GCA_035577105.1. GTDB lineage: Bacteria > Myxococcota_A > Polyangia > Fen-1088 > Fen-1088 > DATKEU01. The sequence continues at coordinate 12,724 of DATLVT010000925.1, read as the reverse complement.
CGGCGTGAGGAACTCGATGTTGCCGCGACCGAAGGCAGAGAACCGCTTGCGCAGGCGATGAGGCGCTTGGTCCACCACAGCAGCGAGTTGGGGTTGTTCTGCTGCGCCTCTACATTGACGGCTTCATAGTGGTATTCGGGATCGATGGTGATGGGCAGGATCAACCGCTGCGGGTTGGCGCGCGAGAAGCCGGCGTTGCGATCGGCGCTCCACTGCATGGGCGTGCGCACGCCGTTGCGGTCACCCAGGAAGATGTTGTCGCCCATGCCGATCTCGTCGCCGTAATAAAGGACCGGCGTGCCGGGCAGGGAGAACAGGATGCCGTTCAGCAGCTCCATCTTGCGGCGATCGTTGCCCACCAGCGGCGCCAGGCGGCGGCGGATGCCCAGGTTGATGCGCATCTCTGAATCGTTGGCGTAGGCGCGGTACATGTAGTCGCGCTCTTCGTCGGTGACCATCTCCAGGGTCAGCTCGTCGTGGTTGCGCAGGAACAGTGCCCACTGGCAGTCGGGCGGGATCTGCGGCGTCTGCGCCATGATGTCCAGGATGGGGAAGCGATCCTCCATGTGAATCGACATGAACATCCGCGGCATGATGGGAAAGTGAAAGTTCATGTGGCACTCGTCGCCGGCGCCGAAATAGGCGGCCGCGTCCTCCGGCCACTGGTTGGCCTCGGCCAGCAGCATGCGGTCGCTGTACTTGGCGTCGACGTGGGCGCGCAGCTTCTTCAGGAAGGCGTGGGTGGCGGGCAGGTTCTCGCCGTTGGTCCCTTCGGCCTCATACAGGTAAGGCACGGCGTCCAGGCGCAGGCCGTCGACGCCCTTGTCAAACCAGAAGTCCACGACGGACAGCAGCGCCTCGTGCACCGCCGGGTTTTCAAAATTGAGATCCGGTTGGTGGGCGTAGAAGCGGTGCCAGAAATAGGCGCGCGCCACCGGGTCCCAGGCCCAGTTGGACGGTTCGAAGTCCTTGAAGATGATCCGCGCGTCGGGATAGCGGTCGGGCGTGTCGCTCCAGACATAGAACTCGCGTTCGATCGAGCCGGGCGGCGCCTCGCGCGCGCGACGGAACCAGGGGTGCCGATCCGAGGTGTGGTTCAAGACCAGCTCGGTGATGATGCGGATCTTGCGGCGGTGCGCCTCCTCCAGTAACAGCTCCAGGTCGGCGACCGTGCCGCAGTCGGGGTGGACGTCGGTATAGTCGGCGATGTCGTATCCGTCGTCGCGCAGCGGCGAGGGGTAAAAGGGCAACATCCAGATCGCGGTGACACCCAGGTCCTGCAGGTAGTCCAGCTTGGCCGTGACGCCGGCGAAGTCGCCCACGCCGTCGCCGTTGCTGTCCAGGAACGACCGCACGCGCAATTCGTAAAAGATGGCGTCCCGGTACCAGGACGGATTGCTGCCCCATCGGTCCTCCCTGCGGGAAGACATGATGCGTGTGCGCTTCATTTTGGACGGTCGGACGACAAACATAGGAGCACCCAGGATGGCCGCAAGGGCGTGCGGTGCTTTCGCGGCGCTCCGTCGCTACCATTGGTGACTCTATCCCACCCCCGGCCGCGGGGTGCCGAGCTATCACCGCAGGCGATAGAGAAGGCCCAGGATGATTCCAAAGACCACGTGGCCCAGCAACACGGAGATCGGGGTGCGCAGGCCATAGTGAAGGCCGAGGAATCCCGGCGGTTCCAGCTGGCGGACCACCGTCGGGCCGCGAATCTCGCTGGCCATGCGCGGGTGCATCCCGGGCATGATCGGCAGCGCCACGGCCAGGACAAAGGCGCCGTGAATGAAACCGAGCGCCCCGCCGAACCACCAGGTGCAGAGGCGCGTGACCTGAAACGCCGCCACGTACAGCAGGGAGAACGCCCAGCCGTTGAGCATGTGGACGACGATGCCGTAGATCTTGGCTCGGTCGCGGCTGGGCGTGAACATGGTGCCCAGCAGGTAGGGGATGCTCATGCGGGTCAGGCCCAGTCCCTGGCTGCCGGCCATGATGGTCGTCAGGAGCAGCGTGGCGGCGAAACCCCAGACCAGCCAGCTGGACCAGTTCATGAGGACACCGCCCGCCGGGGCTCACCGGGCCGAGACCTCTCGCCGGTCGGCTGGACGCCGGCGTCGTGACCGCGCCGCTGTTTCCGCTGCTGCAGGGCCAGCGCGGCGCTGAGCAGGCCGATGTGCGTGAAGGCTTGCGGAAAGTTGCCCAGGTGCTCGCCGCTCCGCGGGTCGATCTCCTCGGCGAAGAGGCCCAGGTCGTTCGCGTAGGACAGCAGATGTTCGAAGGTCCGTCGGGCCTGTTCTGGCGAGGCGCCGCCGCCGGCCAGGAATTCGGCGGCCCAGAAGCTGCAGATGCCGAAGGCGCCTTCGCCCAGCGGGAGGCTCTGCTCGTAGCGGTAGAAGAGGCCGGGCGCCGCCTGCAGACGCTCCTCGATACGCGCGAACGTTGACCGCATGCGGGGATCGTCCGGCGTGGTGAACCCGTACCAGCTGAGCAGAAGCAGGCTGGCGTCGACGGTGTTGCCGTCCAGGATCTGCGTATAGCTGGCGATGGTCGGGTTCCAGGCGCGCTCTTCGATCTCCGACCGCAGGAGGCGGCGGTTGGTTTCAAATTTGTCCTTGTCGGGGGCCATTCGCGTCAGCACGCCGGCCTCACCGAGGGCCAGCAGGCGATCCAGCGCGACCCAGCACAGCAGCCGCGAGTGGGTGTGGTGCTGCGGAAGGCAGCGCGGCTCCCAGATCCCTTCGTCGGCGCGGTTCCAGTTCTCGCAGACGTAGTGGCCAAACTGGCGCAGCATCTCCTGCGTCTCGCGATCCAGCGTCATGCCGGGGCCGCACATCTGGGCTACGCTGTCGATGACCTCGCCGTAGGTGTCCAGCTGCAGCTGGGCGGCGGCGGCGTTTCGCACGCGCACCGGTCGCGAGCCGCGGTGACCGTCCAGGTGCGACACGATCTCCTCGTTCTTGGGCAGCTCGCCGTAAACGTCGTAAAGCGCGTTGAGGCGCGGCCGGGTGAGCCGCGTGGTGTGCAGCAGCCAGCTGACGAAGGCCTGCGCTTCGTCGTGGTACCCGAGATCGAAGAGGGAACGGACGGTCAACGAAGCGTCGCGGATCCAGCAGAAGCGATAGTCCCAGTTCAGGTCGCCACCCAGGCGCTCGGGCAATGACGTGGTGGGAGCGGCGACGATGGCGCCCGACGGGGCAAACGACAGCAGCTTCAACGTCAGCACGCTGCGCACCACCTGCGGGCGGTACGGCCCGTCATACGAACAGCGCCGCGACCAATCACGCCACCAGGCGACGGTTCGGCGCACCCGCTCGTCCGCGTCGGGGCCCAGCGGCGGCAGCACGGCCGGCGCCTCGGCGTCATAGGTCAGGGAAAAATGAAGGCGCTGGCCGGCGCGCACGACAAACCGAGCGAGCAGCGAATGCGCGCCGCCGCCGCTCTTGCCGTCGGTGCGGGCACCATCGCGGTCGCCATCGTCGGGTCCTGGCGGGACCAGCGTCGCGTTCGATCGCAGCGAGTAAAGATGGCGCCCGTCCTCCAGCCGCAGGCCGAGACCGCGGGTCTGTCGCAAGGGGCGCAGTCGCCGGCCAAAGTCCGGGCGGGGCGAAAATTCAAACGCCAGCTCCACCTCGCCGGTCAGGCCCTCGACGACGCGCAGCAGTTCGTGCTCGGCCACCGGCTGGTGCTGTTTGTCCTCCTCGGAGAACACCGTCATCAGATCGGTCACGCTGGCCGCACCGCCCGCGCAGTCGAAGGTCGTGACCAGCACGTTGGAGTCGTCGGTGTACTGGCGACGAACCCGGTGTTCACCCGTCGGCGCGATCCGCCATCGCCCGCCCTTGTCGGCGCCCGCCTCCGCGCCCGCGGCGACGTCGGTGTCCAGTATCGCGGCGAACACGGGGGCGCTGTCGAAACGCGGCCAGCACAGCCAGTCGATGGAGCCGCCCCTCGAGACCAGCGCGGCCGATCTCCCGTCGCCGATCAGCCCATAGTCCTGGATGCGCGCCGGCGCTCGACCTGCCACCACTGCTAGATCAGCTCCCGGATCTTGTCCTTGAACACTGTCTTCATGATCTCGGCGCCGTCCGGCTCCCCGCGGGCCAGCGACCGGGCAAAGTGCCTGGCCTGCTCGGCGGTGACCTTGGGTGGCATGGGCGCCGTGAGGGGATCGACCACCGCCTCGACGACCACCGGGCCCTCCATGCTGAACGCCCGCTGCAGCGCCGCCCCGCACTGGGCGGGGTCATCGATGGTGAGCCCGCTGGCCCCGCACGCCTTCGCGAACAGCGCGAAATCGATCGGTTGCAGGTCGCAGCCATATTCCGGGTTCCCCAGGAACACCATCTGCTCCCATTTGATCTGACCCAGGCTGTTGTTCTTGATGACCACCACCTTGATGGGGAGCTTGTACTTCACCACGGTGGCCATCTCGGCCATCAGCATGGAAAACCCGCCGTCACCGACGAAGGCCACCACCTGGCGCTCCGGATAGGCGAGCTGCGCGGCGATGGCGTAGGGCAGACCGTTGGCCATGCTGGCCAGGGTGCCGGACAGCGAGAACATCTGACCGGCGCGGGCCCGGATCTGTCGGGCGAACCAGGTGGCGATGGTGCCGCTGTCGCAGCACACGATGGCGTCGTCGCGCAGGACGTCGTTCAGTTGCCAGGCCACCACCTGCGGCTTCATCGGCTTGTCGGGCCGGGTGCCGCGCTCTTCCATCAACTTCCACCAGTCGCGCATGCCGGCCTGCGCCTGTTCCAGAAAGCGGCGGTTGTTGTTGCGGTTCAACAGCGGGATCAGCGCGCGCAGCGTGCGGACGCTGTCGCCGACCAGACCCACCTCGACGGGACAGCGCAGGCCGATGCGATCGGGTTCGCAATCGATCTGGATCGCCCGGGCCTGCCCCGGCTTGGGATAGAACTCGATGTACGGGAACGACGTGCCCACCATCAGCAGCGTGTCGCACGATTCCATGGCCTCCTGCGAAGGGGCCGTACCCAGAAGCCCGACGGCGCCGGTGGTGTAAGGGCTGTCGTCGGGCACCACGCCCTTGCCCAGCAGCGGCTTGATGATGGGGGCGCCCAGCATCTCGGCCAGCTGCTCCAGCTCCGTCCGCGCCCCCAGCGCCCCGCGTCCCGCCAGGATGGCGATCTTTTTCCCCGCGTTCAGAATCTGGGCGGCGCTGGCCAGATCGGTCTCGCTGGGCAGGCCGGCCGAGCGGGCGAAGACCTCGGCGTTGTGGCCGGGGATGTTCCGCTTGGACCGCTCGTCGCGCGCCAGCGGCATCTCCTGCAGGTCGACGGGGAAATTGATGTGGGCGACGCCCTTGCGGCTCAAGGCGGTGCGACAGGCCAGATGGGTGATGTTCTCGACATGGGCCGGTCCCATCACGCGTGTCGAGTAGGCGGCCACGTCGGCGAACACCCGATCCAGGTCGACGTCCTGCTGGGCGTGCGTGTCGATGAGGTCGTGAAAGTGATGGCCGGTGATGGCCAGGACCGGGGCGCCGTCCAGCTTGGCGTCGTAGAGGCCGTTCAGCAGATGGATTCCGCCCGGGCCCGAGGTGGCCAGGCAAACACCCAGCTTTCTGGTGAACTTGGCATAACCGCAGGCCATGAACGCGGCCGACTCTTCGTGGCGGACCTGGACGAACCGGATGCGATCCTGGCGCGTTCGCAGCGCCTCCATGATGCCGTTGATGCCATCGCCGGGCAGTCCGAAGACCACCTCCACGCCCCAGTCGATGAGGATGTCGATCATCACGTCCGCCGCTGTGGTTTTTGCCATCACGCCCTCGCTGATGTTGCGCCCGATCTGAACGTGCACACATTGGGTAGGTGAGGCAAGGCGCGGGCACCCACATCGCGTGGATTACCTGGCGCGGCCGTTTGCCGTTAGGATCCGTCCATGTTCAATCCCGACTTCTCCAGCGCCGCGATGTTCGAACGCAAGAACCTGCTGCCGGTGATCAATCCGGACAAGGCAGGCAACCCGCTGAAGCATCCGGCCAGCAAGGCGCCGCGCATCTTTGCTGATTCGGCGACCCGCTCGGACATCGAGCCGCTGTTTCGGGCCGGCATCGTCAACGGCATCACCACGAACCCCAGCCTGCTGAAGAAGGCGGGCGCCAAGTCGTGGGACCAGGCCAAGGGGATCATGAAGGACCTCTGCGCGCTGCTGCACCCGCATCCCGTCTCGCTGGAGCTGACCGAGCTGGTCGAGGAGGACATGGTCCGTCAGGCGTCGGAGCTGGCCGCCCTGGGTGAAAACTCTGTCATCAAGGTGCCCATCGGGGGCTACCGGGCGGTCAACCCATCTGCCGATCCCTACACGGGCCTCAAGGTCATCCGGCGGCTGTGGGAGCGCGGGATCAAGGTGAACACCACGCTGATCTTCAACACCACCCAGGCGCTGTGGGCGGCCAACGCCGGCGCGGTCTATGTCAGCCCGTTCCTGGGGCGCCTGGCCGACTATGGTTACAAGCACGACAAGGTGGAGCGGCAGCCCGGCAATTCGCTGTACTGGGTCGAGGACCACAAGAACGAAAAGGGCGACCAGCAGATGCACAACACCGAGTACGTGGCGTCGGGCGGCGCGCTGAAGGACGCCGGCGCGCGCTTGATCTTCGAGATCGCCACGGTGTTCGCGAACTACCAGATCAGCACGGAGATCCTGGCCGCCAGCTTTCGCAACCCCGTCCAGCTGACCGAATGCCTGCTGGCCGGCGCGGACATCCTGACCGTGCCCGCCTCGATCCTGGCCACCGTCGCCGATCACCCGCTGAGTGACGAGGGCATGAAGGCCTTCGCGGAAGACGCCAAGGCCTTCGGCAAGTGAACGTCATTCCACGGCTGGTGGTGGCCGGCGCGGGCAGCGGCGTCGGCAAGACCACCGTCACCGTCGGGCTGTGCCGCGCGTTGCGGGCCCGCGGCCTGACGGTGGCTGTCTTCAAGTGCGGGCCGGATTACCTGGATCCGACCTATCACCAGCGGGCCGCCGGCCGTCCCAGCCACAACCTGGACGGCTGGATGATGGGGCGCGCGGCGGCCACGGCGACGTTCGTGCGCGCCTCGGCCGGCGCCGACATCGCCCTCATCGAAGGGATGATGGGACTCTTCGACGGCGCCTCGCCCACCTCCGAGGAGGGCTCGACGGCGGAGCTGGCCAAGTGGTTGAACGCGCCGGTCCTGCTGGTCGTCGACGCCTCGGGCGTGGCCCGCAGCATCGCCGCGCTGGTGGGCGGCTTCGCCGCGTTCGATCGCGATCTGGCCGTCGGTGGCGTGATCTGCAACCACGTCGGGGGGCGGGGCCACGTCGAGCTGTTGCGCCAGGCGCAGCACACACCACCGATCCTGGGCGGCCTCAGTCGTCAGAGCCGGCTGGCGTTTCCGGAGCGACACCTCGGGCTGCGCAGCGCCGATCGCGCCGCCGTTCCCGACGAGGTCATCGATGGCTGGGGCGCGCAGGTGGCCGAGGCGATCGATCTCGACGCGGTCGTGGCCCTGGCGCGCGGCGCGCCGCCGCTGCCGGCGATGGAAGCCGCGCCGCCGCCGCCGCCGACGTCGGGGCGTGGGCCGGCAGCCGTTCGTTGCCGCATCGGCGTCGCGCTGGACGACGCCTTTCATTTTTATTACGAGGACAACCTGCGCCGCCTGGAGGCGCTGGGCGTCGAGCTGGTGCGCTTCTCGCCGCTGGGCGATGCCCGGCTTCCCGACGTCGACGGTCTGTACATCGGCGGAGGATATCCGGAGGCGCACGCCGCCGCGCTGGCCGGCAACCGATCGATGCGCGACGACATCGCGCGCTTAGCCGGCGCCGGCAAGCCGATCTACGCCGAATGCGGCGGGCTGATGTACCTGGCCCGCGCCGTGCGCGGTCTGGACGGCCATGATCACGCCATGGTGGGCGTTCTTCCCGGGATCGCCGTCATGTCCGACCGGCTGGAGGCCATCGGATACGTCGAGGTGGAGACGCAGGGACCGTCGCTGCTGGGACCGGCCGGCCTGCGCTTCCGCGGCCATCAATTTCGCTATTCACGCCTGCAGGGCGCCGAGGCGGCCGCCGGTGCGTACACCATCCGCCGTCCCGGCGGCGGCGTCACCGCCACCGAAGGCTATCGGGCGGGGTCGGTGCTGGGCAGCTATGTGCACGCGCACTGGGCGTCGAACCCGCAGGTCGCGGAAGGATTCGTCACCGGCTGCGCCGCCGCGCGCAGCCCTGTTTGATCACGGCAGCCATCTGATCGCCGCGCCCAGGCCCAGCTGCAGCTCGATCGGCCGCAAGGCGCGCTGGGCCGCGCTGCCGCCGACCGTGAGGGGATCGTTGTAGATGGCTGCCGAGGCGCCGAGCGACAGCCAGGGCGACCACGCCCCGAACGGATGACCCAGCTGGATCTGGCCGGCCAGGCCCGGTGAAAAGCGGGTGGACGTTTGATTCTGGGGAAAGTCGCGTCCCTGCGCGGACAGCCACCCGGCGGAGAAGCCGACGCTGGTGGTGAGGCGCCAGGCGCCGAGGGGAAGCTGATACGACGGGCCGATGGTGACGTCCCAGCGGCGCCACGAAGCAGAGTGCGCGCCCACGCTGACCTGGCGTGCCGTGGTGCCGGCGGCGCGCGCCAGCAGGCCCGGACCGCGGGCGCCCGTGTGAACGGACAGCAGCGCGCTGGCGCCCGCGGCCAGGCCGCCCTCCGCCAGCGCCGCCTGGACGCCGGCGCCCAGATCCCAGGCGACGGGCGGGACCGCCGATGGCCGCGCCTGTCGCGCCAGCCGCGGAACGTCCAGGCGCTCGGGGCGCAGCTGGGCAAGCCAGGTCCCGATCGTCACCGCCACCACCTCCGCCAGCTCGGGGCAGCTTCCGGTGGCGGGCAGGAGACGCTCGGCGATGGGGACGCCGCGCTCGTCGGCCAGGCGCACGCGCAGCTCGGCGCCCGTTCGATCGACGCGTGCCCGCGCGGGGGCGGTCGTGGTCGCCGTCGCCGTCGTGTCGTCGGCGAGAAGCACGCTCACCCGGCTGCGCACGTCAGCGGCGCTGGGACACGCCGAATCGCCCTCGATGTCGACGGTCGTGCCGCCACCGCCGGGGGCCGCCGCCATCGACGGGGACCCGGGCGTCAGCCAGACCAACCCCAGAATGAACAGCCGTCGCACGGGTCAGTGGGCGAGTGTGGCGCGAACTTCGTCGGCGCGCGGGGACGCGGGAAAACGTTCCAGATAGCGCGTCAGATCGGCGCGCGCCCCCTGCGGATCGCCCAGGTGCGACCGACACGACGCGCGCCCGAACAGGGCCCGCTCGACCAGCCCGTCGGAGGCGCCCGATGCCAGCGTCGCCTCGAAGTCCTTCGTCGCGTCGGCAAATCGTCCGCCGGTCATCAGCAGCTCGCCCCGCAACACGCGCAGCTCCGCGGCGCGCGGCATACCGGCGAAGGACATCCGCTCCAGCAGGCGCAGCAGCTCGTCATCGCGGCCCAGCCGCCGCAGGCTGTAGGCGCGCGCCAGCGTCGCCTCCGCGCGCAACGTGCCCCTCGGGAAAAGCGCGTCGTATTGATCCAGCAGGGCCAGCGCCGCGGCCGGATCGTCCTGGCGATGCGCGGCCGTCAACGCCGATCGCAGGATGCGCGCCTCCGCCCCGGCACCGGTCGGCAGCGACGGCGTCGGCACCGGCCCCGGCGACGGCATTTGCGGCGCCACCGTCGGGGGTGGGGGAGGGGACGTCGGCATCGACGTGGCGGTCGCAGAGACGCCTCGAGGTGGCGGCGGCGTCTGCGCCATGGGCGCCGTGGGCGCGGAGATGGCCGGTCCCCGCATGGCCAGCTGCACGGGCGCTGCATGTTTCTGGGCGCCGCTCGCCTTCTTCGTCGAACCGGTGGCAATGACGGCGGGCGGGGCGGGCACTGCGGGCGCCTGCGGGGTGGGCGTCCCTGTCTCCGTCACAGGCGCGGTCGGCGGTGTCTGCGCCGGCGCCTCTGCCCGGGTGCGGTTGCGCGGCGGCTGGGTCCAGGCGCGGGCACGTTTCCCTTCCGCGTCTGTCAGGCTGCCCGTCACCGGACGCTTGATGACGAACGTCGCCACGGCCGCCCCCGCGGCGCCGCCGATCAGCAGCAGCAAGGACGCCGCCGCCCACACCCGCCAGCGCGCCGCCGGGAAGCGGGGCTGGCTCGACATCTTCGCGCGCACCGCGATGCGCTTGAGCGCGTCCGCTGACAGCGGCGGGCGCCGGGCCGCGCTCCACATCTGATCGTCGTCGACGTCCAGCGGGCGGCGCTCGCCAGGCTCGCCGGCCTGGCCGCTCTTGCGGTCTTGCTCGTTCTGCCAGCGGTCACGACTCATGTCGCACCTTCTTGCATGACCAGTGTCTGGAATTGCGCGCGCGCCCGGTGCAGCCAGACCCGGACCGTCACGCTGGCAACGCCGGCCACCAGCGCAATCTCATCGGCGCTCATTCCTTCCACCTTGGTCAACACCAGCACCATCCGATATTTCTCGTTCATGCGGTCCAGCACCGCGTACAGACGCTGCGCCGCCTGTCGTCGTTCCAGCTCCTCGACAGGGCCGAGACCGGGCGCCGCCACCTTGCCGGCGACGTCCTCTGCCGAGCCGCGCAGCCAGCGTCGCCAGCGGCTCCGTCGCTGCTGACCCTGCACCACCCGGCGGGTGATCTGAAACAGCCAGGTTCCGACCTTCGAGTCGCCGCGAAAGTCGGGGAGCCGCCGGTGCGCGACGACAAAGACGTCCTGGACAGCGTCCTCGATGTCCAGCAGCGGACCACCCAGCGCGGCCGCCCAGCGGGCGACGTCGGCGGCGTGCTGACGAAACACGCCGTCGAAGTCATCTGCTGGGGCGGGCGCATCGTCCCCCCGCACCGGCCGGGTCATCCGCATCAAATGAGAGTGCCACCCATCTCCGTCAATGTTTCACTGAACGTCCGTTCAAACGCGGACGCTGGCACCTGATGACGCGTGTTCACGGGCAGGCCCCTGTCGATTTCAGGTTGACGCCGGCGGCCGCCGCCGCGCACTCATCATTATAGGTCTTGCCGTCACAGCCACAGACCTGCTGGCCGACGACGGCGGCGCAGGCCTGCTGCTTGGGCGCGCACTGGCCCTGGTTGTCGGCGATCTGGCATTGCCCGGTGGGGTAACGACAGAACTCGCCGGTCGGGCACCCGACGCCGGCGATGCCGCCGCAGGCCTTGCCCGTCGGCGCGGCGTCCGGCTTTGCGCCGCCGTCCGGTTGCGCATTGCAGGCGCCGGTCGCGCCGACGGAGACACCGGCCGTCGCGGCGGCGCAGCTGTTGCTGTATGTCCTGTTATCGCAGCCGCACACCGGTGACACGTCGGCCGTGCAGACCGTTGGTTTGCTGGCGCAGACGCCGCCAACGTCGGCGATGGTCCGGCATTCGCCGTCCTTGAAATGACAGTACTGATCGGCCGGGCAGGGGATGGCGGCGATGCCGCCGCAGGTCTTGCCCGGGTTGCCCTGGCCGCCGGTTCCGCTCTGACCGCCCATTTCGCCGCCACCGCCGGAGCCGCTGCGACCGCCGGAGCCGCTGATGCTCCCGCCCGAGCCGCTGGTGGTGCCGCCTGAACCGCTGGCCTTGCCGCCGCTCCCCGGGCCTCCGTCGCCGACGTCGCCCACCGGCAGTCCACCGCCGTTACACCCGACAAGGAGAGTCAGCATCAGCGCCGGGCCACCGAAGAAAAGAAATTTTCCGGACCGGGACAGGGACAAGCCAGCGAGGCATTCAACGTTTCGCATAAGGAACCTCCGATTTGTCTCTTTGTGCGCGGTCATCGGTGAATGTTTCGAACGCGCCGCGATTTTTTCTCTTCGGCGTTCGCCCCGCCGCCAATGATTGCCGGAAACGCGGGGGATGCGCCGTGCCGTAAGATGCAGGCCGCGGCGAAAAAGTGCGCCGGTTGGTCACGGTCCGCGCCGGTGGCGGCGACTCACCCCGGGTCAGTGAATGGCCAGCCAGTTGTTCAGGCCGTCGGGCGTCACTCAAGGGGGACTGATGCTTTGCCGTGTTTGTGGTCCGCAAAGGATCGCCTTGCTGGTCGCCAGCATTTTCGTGACGCCATCAATTGCCGGTTGCGGCTTATCTGGAGATCTCGCAGGCCATGACGAATCCGGCGCGTCCCAGTCCCTGACCCTGGCCGGCGTCACTTTTCAGACGGTGCTGCAGGGCCGATTCGTCGGCGCGGCCAGCAACGGGGGCGGCGGCGTCAACGCCACGGCGACGCTGGCCCAGGCCTGGGAGACCTTCTCGCTGGAGGACATCAACGGTGATGCGCTGGTCAGCGGCGACAGCGTGTTCATCCGCGCCGGCAACGGTCAGCTCTTCCAGGCCGTCAACGGCGGCGGGTCGACGCTGAACGCCGCCAGCAACAACCGGCTGGGCTGGGAGACGTTCAAGATCGTCAAGCAGAGCGGCGGCGGCGCCATCAACAGCGGGGACACCGTGGGTCTGCAGGCGTCGGCGGGCACCTGGGTGTCAGCCGAAAATGGGGGCGGCGGAGCCGTCTTCGCCTACGGCGCCGCCCTGGGGTTGTGGGAGAGCTTTGTATTCAAGACCGGGAACAGCGACGGCGGTGGCGGCACGCCGGCCCCGCCGCCCCCGGGAGCTCCGGGCGATCCGACCAGCACCCCCGGGCAACCGACGTTGCCCAACGGTCGCGGCGCCACCATGACCTTCGTCGAGTACGAAGCGGAGAGCATGTCCAGCACCG